>JAZFSU010000114.1:0-5645 GCA_036446335.1 Dehalococcoidia bacterium
CTGGCTGGGATCTGAGGCCAGCAGAACTTCGTCGATCGTCTCCGTCACCGCTTCGGGAGGAACGCCAATGCCCAAAGCCTGGGCCTTCTGTCTTGCAAGTTCGGCATCTTCCATGTCGCGCACAACTTGATAGGAAAACGAGGACGCGGCGACTGACTGGCCAGTGGCTCTGGAGCTGAATCTGAGCATCTTGACATAGTCCCTCATGTCGATAGTGGTCTCGTTTACCGTGGAAACACGATCATTCCAGACAGCGACATAGGTGTTATACGCCCAGAGGCTAGCAAGTACAACACACGCGAAGATGATCAGAGGGATAAGTACCCAAACGAGAAGGGATAGGTTTCTCTCTCGTTTCCATCTCGGAACCTGGCTCTCAGGGACCAGAAGCTTGTGGGGCGGCTTCCGTTTTCTGGTCAAAGCATGATCCTCATCATAGAGCCAAACCGGTCAGGTGAGGTCTTCCGGGCCGTGGTTGACTGAGTTACCTCTGAAAACGGGGCCTGGAGTGCTCCCTTCCGAAAGTTGCACCGCTGAGGCGGATATGCTCTGCGGTATAGGGCAATAGCGCGACGTATCTTGCCCGCTTGAGTGCGGCGCTCAGGGTTCGCTGATGTTTGGGGCAGACACCCGTCTTGCGTTTCGGCTCGATCCTGCCTCGGTCTGAAATGTAGCGGCTTAGTAGCGGCACGTTCTTGTAGTCGATGGTCAGCGACTTGTCCGCGCAGAATTGGCATACTTTCTTCCTGGGGAAATATCTCCCTTTGCCTCGTCTCTCTTTACCGGTTTTTCTTTGGGGTCTAGGCATTTTCTCTGAACTCACCTGCTATTTATTTATGGTATCGACTGGTGGCCAGCCGCTATGCGCTGCAAGCGGAGGCTCTAGAACGGTATGTCTCCCGGGTCCACATCCTCTTCGGGCGCAGCCTCGCCACTTGCTTCGGGCAAGGCACCCGCGGGGCGCTTGTCAAGGAAAAGCACGCTATTGGCGACTATTTCAACGCGAAAATGCTTCTGCCCATCCTGCCCGTCCCACGATCTCGTACGCAGCCTTCCTTCCACGTAGACCCGCTGCCCCTTGGTCAAGAACTGGTTGCAGGTCTCAGCAAGCCTGTTCCATGCGGAGACGTCGAACCACTCGGTCTCCTGTTTGCGTTCGCCATCAGATGCCGTGTAGGAGCGCCCAGTTGCCAGGCGAAAGGACGTCACTGGGTTTCCGTTGGGGGTGAAACGCATCTCGGGGTCGGTCCCAACATTTCCGATGACCATTACCTTGTTCAAGCCCGTCATCCCACCGCTCCTTTCCCCTACCTCACTTTTCGTCCAATCTAACCAGCATGTGACGCAGAATGCTCTCCGAGATTCGCAGGTTAGCCTCCAACTCAACTATGGTCCCTGGCTCAAGCTTCAACTGGGTCAGGAAGTAGGTGCCGTCCTTGGAATGTCCAATCTGGTAGGCCAGCTTTCTTTTTCCCCAACTGGCCGTCTCGCCAACGCTCCCGCCTTGGGCAGTAACGTACTCAGCCACTTTGTCGAGGGTGCTCGGGATATCTTCCTCGGCAACCTCTGGGTGAATGATCAGTAGTAATTCGTAGTCGCGCAAACGCCCGCTCCTTTGCTGCAAGATAACGTCGTGGTGTAAAGTCGGCTAATTATACCATGGAGGGCCACCAACGGCAAGCAATAGCCAGTGCTACCCTGATACACCGGGCGGAGGGTATCTGCTGGCAAGGGCCTCGGCTTCGGCACGGACCTCCTCATGTATCCGGTTGTCCTCAAGGTTGCCGAGCACTCTGGCAATGAGACGCGCCAGCTGCTTCGTATCGTCGACGCCGAAGCCTCTAGTGGTGATCGCTGAAGTGCCCATCCTGATGCCGCTTGCGGTTTGAGGGGGCCGCGTATCAAATGGAATCGCGTTCTTGTTCACTGTTATACCGAGGGCGTCGAGGGCCGATTCCGCCGCCTTGCCCGTGATCGCCATGTCTGAGAGGTCGACCAACACGATGTGGTTGTCGGTCCCACCCGATACGATTCTCAATCCCAGATGTTGCAGCTCAGAGGCCAGGGCCTTGGCATTATCGAGTACGGCCTGTTGATATGAGGGGAAATCCGGTTGCATTGCCTCGTGAAAGGCCACTGCCTTGGCTGCTATGATGTGCATCAGGGGGCCTCCCTGCATCCCTGGGAACATGGTGCTGTCGATGGCTGACGCATGTTGCGATCGGCATAGGATGAAGCCACCTCTAGGACCGCGCAATGTCTTATGAGTGGTTGACGTCACCACGTCGGCGTAGGGCACCGGCGAAGGGTGGACACCGCCGGCAACGAGTCCGGCCACGTGCGCCATGTCCACCATGAGCAGCGCACCGACCTTGTCCGCGATTTGGCGGAAGGCCTTGAAGTCGATCACTCTTGGGTAGGAACTCGCACCGGCCACGATCAGCCTGGGCCTGTGTTCGAGGACAAGCCTCTCCACATCGTCGTAGTCAATAAGTTCGGTCTCTCTCGCGACACCGTAGGGAACGAAATTGTAGAGCCTGCCCGAGAAGTTGAAGCCGCTGCCGTGGGTGAGATGCCCACCGTGCGCCAGAGCCATTGCGAGCACCGTGTCACCCGGTTGGAGCAAGGCGAAGTACGCTCCCATATTGGCCTGGGCGCCGCTGTGGGGTTGGACGTTGGCATGTTCGGCCCGGAAGAGCTCCCTGGCTCTGGCAACAGCCAGTTCTTCGACGACGTCCATGTTCTGGCAGCCAGCATAGTACCGCTTTGAGGGATAACCCTCAGCGTACTTGTTTGTGAGCGCCGATCCTTGAGCCTCGAGGACGGCCGGCGACGCGTAATTCTCAGCGGCGATGAGATCGATGTGAGAGCGTTGCCGCAGGTTCTCGCGCCGTATGACATCGGCCACGACCGGATCGACATTGTTCAATGACTTCATTCGTTACCTTGGCTGCAGTGAGGATAATGGCCAAAACGAAAGACCACGTGAAGGGACGCGTGGCCTCGCACCGCAACTACCGAACAGCAGCACATCGCATGCCTGTTACAACCGCCCCAGTTTACAACAGCGATATGGGCGTGTCAACACGTGGCTCAAGGGGTACTATGCCTTGTTCCTGGAAGAACTTGGGAAGGCTGGGGGCGCCGGTCAATCATCGATGGGCCCGCAGCGCCTGAGTTGAATGGTGTTGACAGCCGGGTGTAGTGTCTACCACGAATGAGTGATGGCTCCGCTGGGACAGGACGTTTGGCACTTGAGCTCTGCAGCGCCGCTCACTGGCTTGCAGGAGGCGCAGACGTACTTGAGGTTCTTGGAGTGTTCCTCTCTGATCGTGACCACGACATCGTCATAGTCGTCGGTTATGATCCCCAGAACATTCTGAGGGCACGACTCCACGCACTTGCCGCAGCCGTCGCATTTGTCTGTGTCAACGACGATGTAGTAGTCTCCCGAGCCATCGGTGTAGCCGTAGTTTGCGATGTAGCCCGGCATGACCACGAGCATCTTGATTAGCCAGCCAAATATTAGCATAGTGCAAGCACTACTTCTGCGATTTCAGGAACAGGTCTCGGGCAAAGAGGGCGGCCCCAAGTCCGCCGGCGATCTGGGCGTCTGGCTTCAGGGGTATTGACTCTACGCCCAGTTCCTTCAGTATCCTGCTCGTGATGCCGACGTTCTTCGAGATTCCGCCGGTGATAGTAAAGTCCTTCTCCATGCCGATGCGCTGGAGAAGTCCGACGACCCTGTGAGCCATTGCCGAGCAATAGGCGGCAAGTACCATGTTCTTGGTCCAGCCGCTACGCAGAAGTCCGATTGCCTCGGACTTGGCAAATATCACGCAAGTGCTGCTGACCGGGGGCGGCTCCTCCGCAACGTCAAGAGACAGATCGCCCACCTCGATGATGGGAACCTGCAGCAACTCCGCCATGACCTCCATGCCGCGTCCCGTGCCTGCTGCGCACTTGTCGTTCATCAAGAACTGAGTGACCTTGCCTCTCTCATCGCAGTGTATTCCCTTGAGGTCCTGGCCGCCCATGTCGAGAATGGTCTTGACCGACGGGCCCCCCATGAAGTTCGCGCCCCGGGAATGGCAGGCGATCTCCGTGATGGCCTTTTTCGCCATAGGGATGTTAACCCTGCCGTAGCCTGTTCCCACTATGAACTGGAGGTCTTCCTGCTTAATGTCGGTGCCCTCAAGAGCGAGGCGGAGTGCGTTCTCGGCACTGGCAGGGCTGTTTGAACCGGTGCGTGTATTGCAGTAGCAATAGATCTCACTGTCAGCTAGGATAACGGCCTGCGAGCTTACCGACCCGACATCGATACCGGCGACAAGCGTGTCGGCCTTGCGCCAGTCTTTGTCGGGGTCTTTCCACGTATCCTCAGTCCATCTGAAGAACTCGGTTGTCATTTCTCTCCCTTTCCGAGCTAGGATGCTGAAAGCGCGGCACCGAGGGCACTTACGAAGTCAGGCTCCTCCGGAACCACCATATCGAGCTCCAGGTGTTTCTGCATGACATCGACGATGGCGGCGTTCTTGGCTACCCCGCCGATGAAAGCCACATCCTTGTCAATCGGTAGCCTGCGCACCATCGAGCACACCCTGGAGGCGATGGCATCGTGGACAGCGTGAGCTATGTCAGCTTTTTCGACCTTCGAGTGTATCAACGACACAACCTCTGATTCAGCGAACACGGCGCAGGTGGCGTTTATGGGGGCGTCGTGAGTTGACTTGAGTGAGAGCTCGATCATCTCCGGCACGTTTATCTCGAGCGCTCTGGCCATGCTCTCGACGAAAGCTCCTGAGCCTGCTGCACACTTGTCGTTCTTGGCAAAGTCCATCACCCTGCCATCGGCATCACAGCTTATCCCCCGGGCTTCCTCCGCCCCGATATCTACGATTGTTCTCACCGAAGGCTTGAGCCAGATCGCACCTTTTGCATCGGCGGTCACTTCAGTGATGTTCTTGTCTGCAAAGGACACGCTTTTCCTGCCGGCGCCTGTCGACACTATGGTACCGATGTCGCCCCTGGTGATGCCAGCCTGCTTGACGGCTTCCTCCAGCGCACTCTGGGCCGCCTCGAGTGGGTCAAAGCCGGTCGCAAGCATGCTGCGTGCCAGGACCTTGCCGTCACCCACGATGACAACCTTCACGCTCTGTGCTCCCATATCGATGCCAGCGGTAATCATTCCTACGTCACCTCACTGATCATGCTTTGAAGTTGATGATCTTCCGTCTGTCGACAAGTCCGGCAGCCTGTATGGCCCACGCCCTCGTCAGCGGTCGGGCAAGAGTAAAGGCTATGCCAAATCCTCAGATAGATGAGGTCGGCATGCCTCTATTCGACAACCGCCTGGCTACATCGTCATTGCTGATTAGGAACTACCTGATGTTGATGTTGGGGACTACCCGATACTACCGGTAAGAAAGCCTCTACAATCCAGTCTAGCAACGGCACGAGCCGCTGTCAAGCAGTAGCTACGGTAGCTTCCGTGAATGGCTGCTGGCCGCCGGCCTGCGCGGTGCGGATGGCCTGATCGTGCTTCTTGACGTAATGGCGGGGGCTGGCCTAGAATACCTCGTGCGAAGAAGCAGTTCCAGTGGTGATGTGCACGTAGTAGCCGAGCTGTCAGGGTTCCGTCCGGA
>JAZFSU010000115.1:0-5452 GCA_036446335.1 Dehalococcoidia bacterium
CCAACTCTAATCTCATTTGCCCCTGAACACCGGCTCCCGTTTCTCCAAAAAAGCAGAGAGCGCCTCCCGATGGTCCTCAGTCCGGCTCAGAGACACCCAGGCCTCCATAATGTCTTCCATGGCGCGTTCCAGCCCCATCTCGAGGCCCTCGTATATCATCCCCTTCGATCTCGCGATTGCCAGGGGAGGCCCGTTCGCCAGCTTCACGGCGAGCTCCTCGGTGGCAGCCTCGAGGTCGTCATGCGGGACCACTTTGGTCACGAGCCCTATCCTCAGCGCCTCGCTGGCGTCGATAAGGTCGCCGGTCCAGATCAGCTCACATGCCTTGTCCACCCCCACCAGTCTGGGCAGGAAATACGTCCCGCCCATAGTCGGCACGATCCCCCTGCGGACAAAGACCGATGAGAAGGTAGCCCTGTCCGAAGCTATTCTTATGTCGCAGGCAAGCGCAGCATCCAGACCTCCGCCCGCAGCTATCCCGTTTATGGCCGCGATCACTGGCTTGTTCATCTTCTGCAGAAGCACGGTCAAGTGCCCGGTTGCCCGTTCGTTCTTGGGCTCCGCATTCTTCTTCCGCGAAGACCCTCCCGCACCGGCGGCACCGGCCGCCAACTTCGACTTGTCCTCGAAACCCATTTCGAGGCTCCTCACGTCGGCCCCGACGCAGAACGCGCGCCCCGTACCAGTCACCACCAGTACCCTCACATCATCGTCGGCTGCGGCTTCCGCGGCTATGTCGATCAGCCCCCCGTACATATCCCAAGTGAAGGCATTCAACTCCTGCGGACGATCTATCCTCAGGGTCGCAATGCCATCGTCCTTCGTGTACACAAGGTGCTCGTGCTCCATTGCGCCTCCATTTCACAGCAAAAGGCTGAACTCAATTGTAGCAGTTTACCGTATCTGCCGCAACGAACGAGCCTCGACTGCACGAGACTACGGCGCCTCGCCGATCGTGTCCACCCGCGCCAAGTCTTGACAAAGGATGCACGTCCACTTAAAGTGCCATTTACCAAGCCGCTCACACATAGCAGGTTGGACACACCGTGAAACGCAAGTCCGGCACACTGACCCAGAGGGAGAAAGATGTCCTGGTGCTGGTCGCCCGGGGGCTGACCAACCAGGAGATCGCCGATCAACTCGGCGCGACCGCAGGCAAGATCAAGACCCTGCTCCACCAGGCATGTGTGAAGCTGGGGGCGCATAACAGGATCGAAGCAGTCCGCCTTGCCATGGGGCAAGGCACAATAAGCGTCGATGATATGTTCTCCATTGATGAGCTGGCGGAATTGCTGGGCTCACTTGGACCCGACGCAGTCGATGCGATAGCTCGGCTGCTCAGGCAGAAGCTGGACAAGAACCATCCCCCATTGGCCACCGAACTGATCCCACCGAGGAATGAGAGACAGGACGATATACTGACCCAGAGAGAGCGAGACGTACTCGCCCTCGTGGCCCGCGGGCTGAGCAACCAGGAGATCGCGGAGCAGCTCTTCATGTCCGTCAGCACCGTGAGGACCTTTCTGTACCAGGCATGCGTCAAGCTGGAGGCGAGTACCAGAGCCCAGGCGTTCATCTCCGCCATACGACGACGGGCCGTGAGCATCGACGAGGTCTTCTCTCTCGATGAACTCGTGGATTTGCTTGCGGCGCTAGGGCCGGAAGCAATGGAAACCGTGGCCCGGATGCTAAGGCAGAAGCTGGAGCAGGAGCATGCGCCGTCAAGCAGCGGGTAGCGTCGGCCCGTGCCGGGCAACACGGATGGGCCGGAAACTCGACGAAAGTTAGGCCAAAACTCGACGAAAGTTGGGACGGGCCGCTTGACGCTGACGGGCCAAGGCAGTACCTTATCCGCACGCGAAACCGCCGCGCGACCATTTGAAGGCCGCCCACTGCAAGTCGAGCAGTTCCCGGATAGGGGTAGCCTTGCGTGATTGGCGCAAGTGTGCCCAAGTGGAAGCTTGCACGCCGAAGGCCGTCTTTCTGCCAACTACGATAACCGGGGGACCTGTCTCGAGTACAAGGCCGAGCACCCGACTGGATCCAACGTCAAACGGACTAAGAAGGGGGAGTGAGTCATGCAGAAGAAATTCGACGTATTGATCATAGGGGGAGGCCCCGGAGGCCTGACTATCGGAAGCCTGTTGGCCAAGGAAGGAATATCTTCAGCCATTATTGAGAGGGAGCCCAACTTGGGCGGACGGTATCGCTCCATCGATTTCCACGGATGCCGCTCAGATAACGGAGTCCGGATGCCGACAGCGCTTGTCCGCAGGCCCGAAGAGACCTTCATGCACAAGTTCCTGGACCACATGGGTATCGCTCCCAAGGAGACCAAGGAGATAGACTGGTGCATGGGAATGATAAAGAAGGAGGCTCCCGAGAAAATCGAGTACTTCTCGATGGACCCGACCAAGGGAGTCGACAACTTCTTCGACTTCTTCGCCTTCGGAAGCGGTCTGCCCATGGAGGGTCCGGCGAGGGCCTCCCTGAGCAATGCCTTCAAGATCATGGAGGACACCTCCATTGAAGAGTGCCGCAAGCTCGTCGACGTGAGCTTCGACGACTGGATCAATAGAAACGTCGAAGACCCAATAGCCAACGCCGTTCTTCATCTGGCGTCCCCGCTCATGGGCGCCGAGGCCACTGACGTGAACTACGGGGGATTCGCTAACGTATTGGGCGCATTCCCGAAATCCGGGGCGCTTCTCTTCTGGTACCCGACCCAGGGGACCATGGAGGACATGGTCATAGCCCCATTGACCAAGTACTATGAAGAGCACGGGGGAACGGTCCTGACCAACAGAAGAGCCCGCACCATTCTTGTTGAGAACGGAGAGACCAAAGGGGCTATCGTTCACAACAACGAAACCAGGCTTCTGGAGGAATATGGCGCCCCGATCGTCATCTGCGCCATTCCGATCTTTGAAGCACTGGCAAGAAACGTACTGAGACCCGAGATCCTCACGGCCGACTGGGCTGAGGCCATCAGGCTGTGCGGTAGGTTGACCTACGAAGACCTGTCGGTGTTCTACCTGCTTCGTGAGGAAGTCATTCCGAAGGATGGCCCAGGCTGGATCCACCTCTTCGACCCGGACTACGGCCTGCCGACCTATATCGGGGACATATGCCTGGGCTATCCCCTCTTCAACGCCAAGGAACCGCCGGGGAAACAATACCTCTATTCATACATACCGGGCGGCCTTCCGGACACTCATTTCGGCCTCACCTCGCCGCCGGAGATCGTAAACGAAGCGATCAGGAGATGGGAGGAGGGCGTCGAGAAGGCGTTCCCCGGATTCAATGCCGCCATCGAACACAAGGGAATGTCGCTGCAGCTTAACTGGGGAAGGTATGCCTGGGCAAAAGTCCCGGTAGAGCTCGACGTCCAGTCGCCCAACATCAAGGGTCTCTTCTTCGCCGGCGATTCCATCCGGTCAGTCGCGAGCATGGTCTCCGACAAAATATACGAAATGGCCTTCCCTCTGCTGGAGAGGATTCTGGAATACAAACGCTCCTGAACCTACGAATACTGGGTTGGCGGCGTCGCTCGGACTCACGCCAACCGGGATTTCGATGAACAGGACGGGAAACACGACACCAGGAGGAACTGATGGCTGATGCTAGCTTCGATGCAGTGATAATCGGCGGCGGCAAAGAGGGCCTGGTAATCGGCTGCTATCTGGCGCTCAACGGCATGACCGTCGGCATTTTCGAGCAGGGAAACGAGCTCGGCGGTGCAGCCTGCACGGGGCCTGTCCCCGCAGCAGGCTTCCTGGGCAACCCTCACGCTGAGATCTCAGCCTTCTGGATGAGCCCAGCATACTATGACTTCAATCTCGGCGACAAGGGGCTCGAGTTCATCTTCCCCGACGTGATGATGTCCAAGATATTCCCCGATGACAGGTGCCTGGTTGTCTATCGAGCGCTGGATTGGGATAAGGACACAGGCCAGGCACTGCCCAACACGGCAGTAATCGAGAAGAACCTCAAGGAGCTCGAGCGGATATCGCCGAGGGATGCCGAGAGAGTCTCGAAGGCCCTCGAGAAACGCCTCTACAACTGGTTGTTCTCGCACGGACAAATCCTCTTCAACCCTCCTCCTCTGCCCGGAGAGATGGACTACATGCAGGTTCTGTTGAACGATCTCGAGGGCGGAATCGACCCCAGGTACCCGTACATGACAGAGTATGAGATAGTCTGTGACCTCTACGATAGCCCGGAGATGAGGTCCATGGCCCTGCAGTGGCAGCTCATGAACGGCATAGCTCCCGGAGATGTCGCCCCACCGCTTCAGGCCCTGTTGCCGATGCCATCGTTCGCCGGCCTTCAGGCGTTTGCCGTGGTCAAGGGAGGCATGCACAATGTCGCTCATTCGCTTCAGCGAGCTCTAAGCGAAATGGGCGGCAAGTTCTTCGTGGGCGCCGACGTCGACCTTGTACTGGTGGAGGACGGCCAGGCCCGTGGGATCAAGCTCACCGACGGCACCGAGATCGAGGCCAAGAAGCTGGTGATCGACACGGCCGAGGTCAAGCAGACCCTCAGGAGACACCTTCGTGATGTAGACATAGACCCGGAGATTCGCAGGAAGGTCGACAACGTCATGACCGACAGGTCACAGCTCTTCTGGGGCCATATGTGTTTCCATGAGAAGCCGCAGTACAGGGCAGCCGAATGGAACCCTGATTGTGGCAAGGCCCGCTGGGTGTTTCTGGGTGACACGGACGTTGACTACATGTACCAGCACTACGGATACCAGATGCACACCTTGAGGCCGGGCCGGTGGCCGGAGAGGACCTATATGTCCGAACTGCCTCAGTGGGACCCGAGCTATAGCCCTCCAGGCAAACATGTTGCCCTCGTTGCGGAGGGGCATCCTCCTCCCGCCAGCTACTTGACTGAGCGGGAGTGGGTGCAAGTGCGCAAAGAGGTGGGCCACCGCTTCGTGGCGGAGTGGCAGCGGTATGCGCCGAACATGACATGGGACAACATCATCGAGGTCAACATCCCCACCCCGATGGACATTCAGGGACACAACCCCAACTGGGTAGACGGCTGCATGTACACGTCCAATCAGAGCCCCAGCCAATGGTGTAATTTCAGGCCCATTCCGGAACTCGCCCAGTACCAGGTACCCGGGATAGAGGACCTCTGGCTGGCATCAGGATCTCAGCACACAGGCGGCACCGGCACCCTGGGCTTCTCCGCTTACAACTGCTACAAGAGACTTGCGCCGCGCTTTGGCTTCAGGAAAACGTGGGAGGAGCAAGGCCGGATGTTCTGACCACGGACCGGCTCTCGGCCATCGAGAAACAACGCACGGGAGAAGGCAAATGGCAAAGTACGACTTTATCATTATCGGAGGCGGTCCCAACGGGCTCTGCGTGGCAGCCTACTTGAGCAAGGCGGGACAGAAGGTGCTGGTGCTGGAGAGACACCTCGAGGTCGGGGG
>JAZFSU010000116.1:0-5423 GCA_036446335.1 Dehalococcoidia bacterium
GCATGGAACACCGAGGAAACGCGCTCCAGTCTGTACGAGCTGCTCGGCCAGCAAATGACCGACCAATGGCTGACGCCTCCGTGGCCATTCGGCGAAAGGCCTACTATCGTGCAGCCGGAGGATTTTGACGTCACAGGAGCAACCGGGGGCAGCGGAGCCGACGGCGAGACCGGGATGGTTGAGGGACTCGCTTCTGCTGGCAGCGATGCGTGGCGGAACATGAGCCTGGTCTTCGGCGATGGCCGGGGCATCGGAAGCAACAACTGGGTGGTCAGCGGGAACATGACGGAAAGCGGTATGCCTCTGCTGGCCAATGACCCCCATCTGGGCATACTGTTGCCGTCTATCTGGTATGAGATCGGCCTCCACGTCCCGTCTGACAATGGGCAAGATCCATTTGACGTGACCGGTTTCACGTTCGCGACGATACCGGGGATCGTCATCGGCCACAATAGCTCCATTGCATGGGGGATGACCAACAATGGCCCGGACGTGTTTGACCTGTATCGCATTCGCGTCAACCCGGATAATCCGCTGCAATACGAGTGGAACGGCGAGTGGCGTGATATGACAGTGCGCGAGGAGACCATAAGTTTCGCCGGCAGCAAGAAGGAGGTTGTCGTCCAGGTCAGAGAAACACATCTGGGCCCGATCATCAATGACAACGAATTGGACGAGGAGACCGGCGAGGTCCTCGGCTTCAACAACGAAGACCCGATGGCATTGCGGTGGACCGCCCTCGAGCCGGGAACCATAAACCAGTCTGTTCTGGCACTCGACAGGGCATCGAACTGGGAGGAGTTCCGAAGCGCGCTTGAGTACTGGAGTGTTCCATCACAAAACTTCGTCTACGCCGACATAGAGGGCAACATAGGATATCAGATGCCCGGCGTGGTCCCCTATCGAGCCGGCACCCATAGCGGGCTTCTGCCGGTACCGGGCTGGACGGATGAGTTCGAATGGCAGGGCTTCATCCCGTATGAAAGCCTGCCCAGCGTCTTCAATCCACAGCGAGGGTATGTCGTCACCGCCAACCAGGCAGTGGTCCCCATGGAGTACTACGATATGCTGGCGGAGGAACTGGGAGAGGGCCCCAACTACGTGTTCAGCCGCGAGTGGGACTATGGGTATCGGGCCCAACGCATTGTCGAGTTGCTGGAGCGGGACGCGCCGCATACCTTTGAGAGCTTTCAGCGCATCCAGGGCGATAACAAGTCTATCAGCGCTGAAGAGTTGATGCCGTACCTTGCCGGGCTTGAGGTTGATGACCCTGAGCTGGCAGACGCCCGTGACTGGCTCCTCGAATGGGATTTCCAGTTCAACGCCGACAGTCCGCAGGCCGCCCTGTACGCCCAGTTCTGGGCGAGGCTGATGGATGACCTGTTCAATGACCAGATTGTCGGCGAGGACTTCGAAGATGAAAACAAGGCCTATGGCAGTGACAGGGACATGCAGGCTGTCTCATTGCTGCTGCCGGACCCGAACAACATCTGGTGGGACGATGCCGCAACGGATGACAAAGTCGAAACGCGCGATGAGATACTGATTCGATCGTTCGGAGATGGGTTTGGCAACACGGTTGCTGCGCTGGGCAAGAAGAGGGACAAGTGGAAGTGGGGCGACCTGCACAGGGCAACCTTTGTCAGTTTGCCGCTTGGAGAAAGCGGAACAGGCTTCATAGAGCGCAGGGTCAATCGCGGGCCGTTTGCGGTGAGCGGGACTACTGCGACTGTGAACAACACCTTCTGGGGGGTGTCCCATGATGAGGAAGATGAGGCTTTCGAGGTGAGGGCGCTGCCGTCCATGCGCATGATCGTCGACCTGGGTGATCTCCCGCAGAGCGTGACTATGCACACTACCGGCCAGAGCGGTCATCCCTACAGCTCGCACTATGCCGACATGATCGACCCTTGGCGCAACATAGAATACCACCCGATGCTCTGGACACGGCAACAGGTCGACGAGGCCGCTGTCGCCCGGCTCGTCCTGAATCCGGGGGAGTAGCACTTCAAAGACGGGTTGGCGACGGCGAGGTCCTGACTCTTGACCTGTCTCCGTTGGAGCCTGTCCGAGAAGTATGGGTAGGTTGGAGCATCCGCTCCAACCGTGCCTAGCCCAGATGCTCCAGGCTACCCCGTTTTGCTGGGTTTTCGGACCCCCTCCGGAGAATCCTGACACGGTTCCCCGGAGGGGGTCTCCTTGTCGGGGCGGCAGACTGAGTTGCGAGTTCCCGGGTTATCCCAGGGTCCTGCGCAACCACAGGTCGGACGTCAAATAGGTGAGCAGTCCCACTGCAAGCGTGACCCCGACGGCGGCGACCGGTACGTCACCCTGCGAAATCGTGCCGAAGTAGATGATCAGCGCAGCCACGGACAGTGTTGTGGTGACAAAAGCGTTTCGTGCCGCCTTGGCATTTACCACTTGCGTGTACTCATCACGCCGCAGAGCCGTGGCGCCGAGTTCCGGGTTCACGGAGTAGCGCCCGCTGCGAGGCGCCCAGACAAAGAAAGCGAGGGCGATTGTGCCGGCAAGTGCGCCTATCCACCACGTAGAGGCAGCGAACGCGAAGAGACAGCCGAACGCTGCGGACACCACGGTGCGGGTCAGGTAGTAGCGAGTCATACCAGTCATGCTTTTCCTCCTATTGTTTCTTCCAGCCAGAACACTCTGTCCAGCGGAGTCTCCAGCGCAGACGCGAATTCCAGGGCCAGCTTCACGGATGGAGAGAACTTCCCTTTCTCAACCGCGATAACGGTCTGGCGGGTTACGCCGACAGCGCTGGCCAGGGATTCCTGCGTGAGACCTTTCAACACACGGATTTCTTTCAGGCAATTGCACAGAGTCATGGGCTCACTCAATGTAAAGTTTCCGTTACATTGTACCGCAGAAATACTTGCATGTCAAGTATACTTTACATTGAAGCGACGGATGAAGCTAGACAGGCATGGCAAACAGCACACTGATCATCGGCGGCACTTGCGGACCTTCTGGCTCACAGGTCCTTGTACAAGAAGGCCCGGACAGCCACGGCCGAAAACAGGGCCATCAGCCCGGCAAAGCTGCCCACAATCTTCCACTGCTCGGCTGCCGAGAAGTCGCCCGTCATCACCTGGGGGAGATTTTCCACCAGGTTCTCCGGGGAGAGGAAGCTGATGCCCAGGAAGCTGAAGATGAGAGCAAGGCTGAGCCAGATGAGGGCGACCACTACCACGGCCAGGACGGTGTTGTTGAACAATGTGCTGACGGCCACCCCCAGGGTCACCAGAGCGGCCAGAATCATTCCCACAGAAAGGATGCCGTAGGTGACCCCCGCCACGGCCAGATCGCTATCGGGGTGGTAGCGCTCCATCAGGTAGCCTGCGGGGATGGTAACCAGCAGGTAGAGCGCCAGGACGGTCAGTACCAGGGAAGCGAGCTTGGACAGGATGTAGTGATAGCGCGTAACCGGACGGCTCAAGATGGAGTCCCACACTACCTCTCTCTCCGAGGCGACGGAACTTCCGCTCAGGACGATGAAGACCACACTCCCAGCGGTCAGGTACAATGAAAGGGCACCGGAGAACATCTGCGACGCCTCCTCCTCCTGGCCAGCGTTGGCCGCGACGAGCACCAGGAAGATGTCCGCCAGGACCGTCAGAGGAAGCCACAGGCGGAGCATCCTCGAGCGGGCCAGCTTCCACAACTCCCACTGGAGCAACGCCCAGAAACTTTGGAGGTCACTCCTCCGGTTCCATCGCGCGGGTGAATCCATGGGTGCGTTCCTCCTCCAAACGATGCAGGAAGGCGCTCTCCAGTTGGTCGCTGGCGGAGCGCACGGAAAGCAGCTCAACCGAGTGCTGCGACAGGAATTGAAGCAGACGCGTGAGCTGAGATAAAAAGGGCTCACCATCGGGGAACTGGACATGCAGAGTGTGCTGACCCACCAGCGTGAACTCCACTCCCTCTCCTCCCCACCCATCGAGTTCCTTCTCCAGAGCAACCAGGTCTCCCTGCAGCTCCAACTCCACCTCATTCTGACGCCCACCAAGTCGCTTCATCTCTGCCACGGTGCCACTGAACACCAGCTTTCCCGCGCTGAGCACCCCGACGTGGTCGCAGACGCGGTCTATGTCCCCCAGCAGATGGGTAGAGAGCACCAGCGACTTCTCCCCCGCCAGGCTACGGATAAGGTCGAGGGTGAAGCGCCGCCCCTCGGGGTCCAGACCCAGGGTGGGCTCGTCCCAGATGAGCAGGTCAGGGTTGTGGAGGAGGGAGGCAGCGATTCCCAGGCGCGCGGTCATGCCCGTGGAAAGGACTTGCACTTTCTGCGAGGCCGCTGGCAGCAACTCCACCGCTCGCAGAAGCTGGGCCAGCCGGGTCTTGCGCTGATCCCGAGGTAGCCCCGAAAGACGCCCCACCCAGTCGAGGTACGTGATAGGGGTCATATCCCTGGGAAAGCGAGGGTAGGTGGGCAGGTAGCCGATCCGGCTCCGCAGGTGCGCCGAGTTGGGCGTCATCGCCTCGCCGAAGATCCCTACGCTTCCCCCCGTGGGCCGCTGGAGCCCCAGCATGAGTTTGATGGCGGTGGTCTTGCCCGCCCCGTTGGGGCCGAGCAGGCCGAACACGGAGCCCTGGGGGACCGTCAGGTTGACCCCGCCCAGGGCGATGTGGCGGTTGTCGTATATCTTGGTCAGGTCGCGAAGCTCGATGGCGTTCACATTTGCCTCGGGAGAGCCCTTTGTCAACCCATTCTAGCTGGGATTTCCCATTTCAATTGACGACCTGAAGCCTACCTCTGTTGCGCGGCATCTGTCAAGCTGACCTGACTCCCGAGAATCGGTCCGGGTGGCCAAGTCAAGACCATACCCAACCATATCAATGAAATGGCAATTGGCATAATGCCAAAATGAACACTATGATTGTGTGTCTTTCATAGTCTCATCTCCTGGAATTCGAGGCATTGTGTCTCGGGCTCTAGTCAGCGTGCCGGAGTGCCATCCACACATTGCGGCCTCTGATCCGTTGGCCGGACAGCAGGATACCTGCCCGGTATACACGGGCCGAGACCCAGAGCAACAGCAACGCCGTTGCGGCGACTATCCCCAGGGCCAGGGCGATCTCACCGCCCGACATGTCCTACCCCATGCCATTCCTGATCATAAGCATCACCGGCGCCGAAAACGGGGAGTAGGTAAATACCTGCGCAAGTATGTTGTCCGGCCCCACATTCATCCACAGTCCCATCAGCCATAAAGGCATGCCCACAAGCATGCTCATCAGGCCCGTGTACTGTTGGGCCGAGTGCGTTGAATTCACAACCGTGCCTATGAACATTGCCAGAACGGAGAACAGGAAGTACCCGAAGACGAAGCTCAGCGCAATGGTAGCAAGCAGACCCGCTTCGATAGTCAGCTCACCGCCACCCGGCATACGGTGGAAGACCT
>JAZFSU010000117.1:0-9125 GCA_036446335.1 Dehalococcoidia bacterium
GATCTTGAGCCCGGTGCTTTCGAGCCGGGACAGGATGTTGCCCGCCAGCCCGCGCTGCACAGCGTCCGGCTTCACCAATACTAACGTTCTTTCCATCTCTCCGCCTTTCCAAACTGAACTGGTACTGTATTATTCAAGATCGCAGCCAGTCAAGCAGCTGACCGACTACCTCGGTATGATTGGACCTGCTCACAAACACTATCCCGACATCGAAGCGCTGCTTCACACTATCGACCCAGGGATGAGAGCCAAGCATGACCGTACCCAGCACCATCTTCCCGCTTCCCAGAGCCTCATCTACAGCGCCGCGGAAGTCGGGGGAAAGCACCTCCATCTTCCCGATCTCATCGATTACCACGATTTCGCGGTTTCGGGTCGCCTCTCTGACTGCCGGAACCGCCACCGAGTCCAGGCTTGCGACATCGACGCCATATTTGCCTACGCGATGTGAGCTGGTCATGCCCACATGGCTGAGGACAGCGTCGTCTCCATCCAGCGTGACGATCCTGAAACCACTCCAGGTGCCTCCATCACGGATCTCCTCAGTGTAGAATTCCCCGGCGCTCCGGCCCCCCTTCCGGAGAACCTCCTTGATCACCGTGGTCTTTCCGGTGCCTGGGCCACCGGTCAGGAGGCAAGCCTTTTTCATAGGGAGGACAGTTGACATAATATCAGACCCGGGGTCCAAGCGGCCGTCTCCGGCTCGTGGTGATGGAGGGCCTCCTGAGATATAGTGGCTGCAGCGTAGAGGAGTCGTCGAAGTCCCCCTCCCTGAGACGCCTCCAGCCGAGCTCGGCGAGATAGCCCGCCCTGCGCAGCCCCGCGGCACCACCCGCCATCAAGGCATTTTCGCCGAGCGACTCCCTGATGAGCGAAGCCGCTTCCTCCGGTATCGTCCCGCAGAAGATGGTACGACCTTCGATCTCAGCCAGCAGGCCTTCGACAGCCACGATGCGCTCATCGAGAACGCGACTCCACTTCTCGCTCCTGACCTGGAAGACGGCAGCGGCGATCTCACCCCGGCCCGCACTCAAGATCGGGCAGATCGGCAATGCCGTACCAGCGTACGGGAAAGCCTCAACCTCAAGCGTACTGACGCCAACCAGCGGCGCACCCAACGCGAATGCAAGCCCCTTAGCCACGCTCATTCCGACCCGCAAACCGTTGAAGCTCCCGGGGCCTTTCGCCACGACAAGACCGCGTATGTCCTCGCGGTCTGCGCTGGCTTGCTGCAAGAGGTGGACGAGGTTCGGCATGAGTTCAACGGTGTGGTTGTAACCCACGTGCCAGGTCAGTTCCGCAATCACCTCTCCTTCAGACGAAAGGGCGATGCTGGCGGTATCAGTCGAGGTATCGATCGCAAGCTCCATATATCACTTCCCAGCGACCTGCTGGTTCGAGACGGATTCGCGCAGACTAGAGAGCATTTCCACATATCTCGACCCTCTGGGTACAAATGACAGCTTGCGTTTCGACGAGGCGACATGCCGCATCTCAATGAGCATGTGCTCCCCGGGAAGCAAGTCGAAACCCCTCTCAGACCACTCGACAACACACACCCCGCGGCCGTAGAGATAATCGTCAAGACCCATGTCTGCAACCTCTTCGATCCCCTTCAGACGATAGAGGTCGATGTGGTAAAGAGGCAGCCTCCCCTGATACTCTCTCACGAGGACGAAGGTGGGACTTGTAACGTACTCGTCTACACACAGCCCCCTGGCAATACCCTGAGCGAGACACGTTTTCCCCACGCCCAGCTCCCCATGCATAAGGACAACGTCGCCGGCAGCAGCCAGCTCACCCAATATCGCCCCTATCTCACGAGTCTGCTCCGCCCCATGGGTGGTCATCTCTTCACGATCCACGACAAGATTCTACCACAGATACCGCCAAACGTTTACACGCCACAGTCACGGCCCGCCGCACCCCGCATGCGCCATCAGGAGGGGTGTTCGCGTGCAAGTCCCAGCAGTCTTGCTAGACATAATGATGCACAGATAGAACGAACCTTAGGCCACTGCTGAGAATAGTGGTCATCTGGCGCTCTCCTGTCGACATCTCAGTCCGTGCAGTCCTCATAAGTCCACGGACTAAACACTCACTAGTGTATACTGCCTCGCAGGGCAGGCCCCCAAGCCATCGCAGTCGGTGTTCCCGAAACATGAATGCCGCGAACTCAAAAGGGCCGCAGGATTTCCTCTTGTGCTGTACCGCCGGGATATGTACAATACGACTGGTGAGAGACGCAAGAGGGGAGGATACTGCATGACCCTCAGCAGATGGCGCAAGGTCGTCGAGACGCCCGAAGGCACTGGGCGAGTAACCAGGGGAGATGAGCTGGTCGCGGAAGTGGCTTACGCGCTCAGCGTCGAGCAAGAGGAGTTAGTCGCCAAGAGCTTCAGTGGAGCCCCCAAGGCGGTCCTGGGGCAGACCATGCATGTCACCGGCAAGATATCGGTAACGGATGGAGACCTTGGCCCTGTTCAGACCACCGAAGCCAGTTCGGGCGCCCTAACTTTGCTGCTGGAAGATGGCAGAGCGCTGGACTTCGTTGTTGTTGATTCGGACTCCGGTGACAGTGGGTACCTAATCCGAGGCACCGAAGGCCCGCGTCAGGCTGAACAATAGGAAGTCGTGATGAAGTCCCCTTTGAAGATCAAGGTCGCTTCCACGAAGAAGCGACGGCAACGCAAGCTGCTCAAGCCCGGCTGGGCTGGCTCCCTCTCGAATGCAGAGGTCGTCTTCATCCGACAAGAGTTGGAGCGGTCTCCGCGCCTCCGAATGAAGTGGGGATATCTGGGCGCTACCCTCGGCGACCTCTGCATTCCTCCCTCGACTATTCGCCGCATCGCGATGCACGGCGTAGTGTAGGCGCGCACCTGGCACAGGGGACTAGCTCAGCCCCGATTCTCCTTGTCACGACGATTTGAAGTGCTCCCACCCCCAAGCCACCTCACACTCAACCTCCCTCCCGTGTTCATCGAGGACTGTCACGCGTCCCGGGTCGCCCTCCACCATCTCTCCTATCACCGTGATCGGTGTTGACATAACCTTGCCGACCTGATCGATGACCTCTCTGCGAGCTGTGAACAGCAGCTCGTAGTCCTCGCCTCCCGACAGAGCAAGCTTCCGGGATTCCTCTCCGAACGAAGCCTGCACCATAGGATGGATCGGCAACCGGTCAAGCCACACCTTGGCCGCGGCTCGGCTTGCCTTACCGATATGCGCCAGGTCGCTGATAAGGCCATCGCTAATATCGATCGCCGCCTTCACTCCATGACGCGCCAACTCTTGCCCCTCAGCGACTCTGGGGTAGGGCCGCAGATGAGCCTTTCTGAGGAAAGCGGATGTCTCCCGGTCCACCTCAAGCTCGGAGCTCAGCACTCTGAGCCCGGCCGCTGACTGGCCGAGGCATCCGGTCACCGCAATCTGATCGCCGGGCAGCGCTGCCGAGCGAGTGAGGATGGCGTCGGTCGCCTTTCCGACCAGACTGACGCTGATGATGACTATGGGAGCAGTACTGATGTTGCCGCCGGCAACTTGGACGCCAAACTCCACAGCCACCTCCGCCAGCCCGCGATAGAGCTCTGTGACGTCGTCCACCTCGGTCTCGGGCGGCAGCGCCAGAGAGACCAAAGCATATCGGGGCGACCCCCCCATAGCAGCGATGTCGCTGATATTTATCGCGAGTGCCTTCCACCCCAGATCGAGCCACGTAGCACTGCTCAGCCTGAAGTGCACGTCCTCGATCAGGACATCGGTCGTGCCGACCTCGAGGGCCCCGTCGGTGCGCCATACAGCAGCATCGTCACCGATTCCCAGAACGAGATCACCCCCCGAAGCCCCTCGCACAATCTCCGAAAGGTGCTCGATGAGACCGAACTCCCCAAGCTCCCGAACCTTCATCGGTAGAATTATAGCCCCTTGACGTTGGGTCAACAACCTCTGGTCATCGGCAGCCAAAACTGATATAGTAGCGACTGTCCAAATGCGCTACGCCATCGTGTCAGACATCCACGGCAACCTTGAGGCGTTCCAGGCGGTCCTCCGCGATATCGAGGCAAGAGGTGGAGTTGACCGCATATGGTGCCTAGGAGATATTGTCGGCTACGGACCCGATCCGAACGAGTGCATCGAGCTACTGAGACAGCACGACCACGTGAGCGTAGCCGGCAATCATGACCTTTGCGCCGTAGACAAGGTGGACGCAATGGACTTCCATTCGGACGCTGCGGTCGCCTGCCGCTGGACAGGGCGCCAGCTGAAGACCGAGGAGATGGACTACGTCGCGGGCCTTCCGACCATAGTCTGCGAAAACGACTTCACCCTCGCGCACGGCAGCCCGCGAGAGCCCATCTGGGAGTATTTGATTTCTACGTACAGCGCCCGAATCAGCTTCGAGTACTTCGACACTCCCTATTGCCTGGTAGGACACAGCCATGTCCCTCTCGTCTACGCCTTCCACCACACGAGCGATGAGTGCACGTGTCACGAATTTCCGTCAGACACCCCCGTCAGCCTCACCGGAGACCGCCTGATAATAAACCCGGGCAGCGTTGGGCAGCCTCGCGACAGCGATCCACGGGCCAGCTACGCCATGTACGACCGCGAGTCCGGAGTCATCCGGCTCCACCGTGTTCCCTACGAAATTGCAGTCACGCAGCGGAGAATGACAGATCACGGGTTGCCTTCTCGTCTAGTTTCCAGATTGAGCCACGGCCGGTGATCTCGGAGGCAGCCTCTCTCAACTGTTGACGGGGCTTTCGTCACCTTCTGGCGTTGGCCCCACCCAGGCAGGCACGGGTACCTAATCTATCCTGCAGAAGGGGGCATGATGAGCATCCACAGAGTAGGGGTCGTAGGTTGCGGGCTAATGGGCGCCGGCATCGCTCAGGTTTGTGCGCAAGCCGGGTACCAGACGCTGGTATCCGAGGTCAACGAAGAGCTGTTGAAGAAAGGGATGAAGGCCGTAAGGACCTCCCTCGAAAGAGGTCTGGCGAGAGGAAGGATACTCAAACGCGATCAAGAAACGGTGCTGCGCCAGCTGAAGGGAACCACGAACATCGAGGATCTTCGAGACTCTGACCTCGTGATAGAGTCAATCGTAGAGAACCTGGGGGAGAAGAAGAAGTTATTCAAAGCGCTCGACGGACTGTGTCCCCCTCACACAATCCTGGCTACGAACACTTCGTGTTTGTCCGTCACCGAGATGGCGATCAGTACCGGAAGGCCGGAGAAAGTAATCGGTGCCCACTTCTTCAATCCTGTGCCCGTCATGACTCTGCTCGAGATCGTGACCACTTCCTTCACGAGCGAGGAGACCGTTGGCGGGCTGAAGGAATTCGGCGAGTCTGTGGGCAAGTCAGTCGTCCTGGCAAGAGACGACCCCGGATTCATCGTAAACCGGCTGCTGGGGCCCTTCCTGCTCGACGCCATCAGGCTCCTGGAATCAGGCGTGGCCACGAAGGAAGACATCGACACCAGCATGGCGCTGGGTGCCAACCATCCCATGGGACCGCTGAGGCTCGCTGACTTCATCGGCCTCGACACTGTCCTCTTCATAGCCGAGTCCATGTATGAGGAACTCAAAGACCGCAAGTTTGCCCCTCCGCTCATGCTGAAGCGGATGGTGACCGCAAGACGACTCGGACGGAAGACGGGCGAGGGATTCTACGTATACGAATAGAGTAACTAGACATAAAGATGGCGCGGGTTGAAGACCGGCCGTCGGACGCCGCTGAGGTCAGCTGCCCCGCTTCTTGTACTCGCGACATGACGTGACATTCGGGCGGGCCCGATTATGACATGCGCTTCGCCAATCCCACATACAACTGTCGCAAAGGAATACATTTCTGCCCAGCGCTTTCCTCGCTTTGACCTTGAGCTTGCCCAGCCAACCGGATCCCAAGTGCGCCCCCTGACTATCGCTGATGCTCCCGGTTCATGATTATACTACCTGAGGAGTGGGCCAACAATCCCGTCGGCAGGGCATTCGCTCCGCAACTGACTTGTGGTAATATCTACTCAAGCCAAAGAGTGAAAGGAGGTGATCCACGGATGCCTATTGTAAGAATCGAGATGTGGGAGGGGAGAACCCACGCCCAGAAAGCAGAGCTGGCGCGCGTTGTGACAGACGCCATGGTCACAATCGCCCATACGACGCCGGAAGCAACCACCATCGTTTTCGAGGACATATCAAAGGAGAACTGGGCAACGGGCGGGAAGCTGGCCTCGGACACATAGACCTCGCGACGAATCGCACGCCGACGAACCTGTGTCCGGTGCCGTATCGGCTACTCCGGGCATGACACCCTAAACTTGAGTCTGCGTGGCGGGTGATGTATCATCTGTCTCGGGCCATTGAAGTATGCTACAGAAAATATCGCTCCGGACGAGAAGTCTGGACAAGTACCGACCGCTGTTGGGCGGCGATCTCATCCAGGAGTTGGAGGAGCTCGCCGCTGATCTTAAGGGCCTTCGACTCTGCCACGTTAGCTCGACGCCCTTCGGCGGAGGCGTGGCCGAACTCCTCACTTCATATCTTCCCCTGATGCGAGGCCTTGGAATACATGCGGATTGGCAGGTCATTCACGGCGATCATCGCTTCTTCACCATCACCAAGGCCTTGCATAACGGCCTTCAGGGCGGCGACGGTTCTCTAATCACACGCGAAGAGACGCAGAGGGTCTACAAGTCACATAACCAGACCAATGCCCGCGAGATGGATTGCGACTACGACGTGATCATCGTCGACGACCCGCAGCCGGCCGCGCTGCGCCGGTTCTCCGGCGAGACACAAGCCAAGTGGGTCTGGCGCTGCCACATAGACAGCTCGGAGCCCAACGAAGCAGCCTGGGGATTCCTGGCTCCGTACGTTGAGGAATATGATGCTGCCGTGTTCACCATGGACAAGTTCGTTCCTCAGGGCCTCGCCGTGCCGCACGTAGCGATCATGGCTCCGGCGATCGATGCCTACAGCTCAAAGAACATGCCTCTGCCCAAAAGCCTTTGCAGGGAGATGATGGAGAATCTGGGGCTGGACCGCAACCGTCAGGTAATCGTTCAGGTTTCCAGGTTTGACCCATGGAAGGACCCTTTCGGTGTCATAAAGATCTACCAATTGGCCAAGCAGGAAGTGCCTGGGCTTCAATTGGCTCTGGTGGGCTCCCTGGCAGGCGACGACCCCGAGGGGTGGACGATGTACGCCGCCATCCATGCCGAGGCGGACAAGGACGATGACATCCACATATTCAGCAATCTGACCGGTGTTGGCAACATGGAGGTCAATGCCTTCCAGACTGCCTGCGACGTGGCCATCCAGAAGTCCATCAAAGAAGGCTTCGGCCTCGTGGTCGCCGAGGCACTGTGGAAAGCAACCCCCATGGTCGCTGGAAACGCAGGCGGCATCCCCATGCAGATGGCCGGGCGTCTCTCCGACTACCTCGTCACCGGCATCGAGGATTGCGCCCAGAAGGTCGTCCACCTCCTCCGGAACCCCGACCTGGCCTCTGAGTTGGGCAAGGAAGGCAGGGAAAACGTCAGGCGTAACTTTCTTATGCCCCGGCTCATCAGAGATGAGCTGGCCCTTGCAGAGAGGGTACTCCGTTCCTAGCTCTTCAAAATTCAGCCGTTGGGTCGCACTATAGTTGTTATGTAAATTTCATGCTGTTCGCCGAAGAACGGCTTTTCTCTGCCTGGCGCTCTCAGCGTCCCCGATCCCACGAGCCGGGACGTCCACGCCATGAGCGCGAGTCCACGATGTGTTCACCAGGACTGCCGGATTCCGGACACATTGAGTCGCCCATGGCAAGTCCAAAGTGGGCCTGTGGACTGCGCGCTTGCGGACACACCACCGGCGGCGAGCCCAGATCCCCCTGAGTCCCAAGGCTCAACCTCAATCCATGCCGGACTGCACGATCCGCGGACTGCGCCCCTCCGATCGGCAAACAACTGACCGCGCTCGAAAGCGAGGTGGTTTTATGTCAATTGCATGGAGCGAAAGGCTGGAATGCGGTTGGCGATACCGTCATACGGGCGGAGCCCTGAGAGCCAAATCTGAGCGTTTTCACTCGCGCAACCGACCAATTGGACCCGGCGAGACCGTCACGAGCGTTCCGCAGAAACCAAACAGGCCTTCGACGGCTGGCGTCGAAGGCCTGTTTCACTGTCAGTCTTTGTTATGTCGACCGGGCGCGACTAATTATAGTCGTAGAAACCCTTGCCGGATTTCCTGCCCAGGTGGCCTGCCGTCACCATCCTCTTGAGCAGCAACGGCGGCGCGAACTTGTTGTCCTTGAACTCCTCGTACATTGACTCCGCAATGTAGTACATCGTGTCCAGCCCGACGAAATCGGACAGCGCCAAGGGCCCCATGGGGTGATTCGCACCCAGCTTCATCCCGTTGTCTATGTCCTCCCGCGTAGCCGTCCCCTCCTCCAGCACTCTTATTGCCTCGAGCGAGAACGGAATCAGGAGACGGTTCACAATGAATCCCGGCTTGTCCATCGCCGTGATCACAGTCTTGCCCAGGGACTCACCGAGCGCTTTGACCGCGTTGAGCGTGTCATCGCTGGAGATGATCGTAGTGACTATCTCAAGCAGCGCCATCACCGGCACCGGATTGAAGAAGTGCGTCCCGATGACCCTGTCGGGCCTCCCTGTCTCCATCGCCAGCTCCGTCACGGACAGGCACGAGGTGTTTGTTGCCAGAATGGCACCGGCGGGACAGATTCCGTCCAGGTCGGCGAAGATCTTCTTCTTGAGGAGCATGCTCTCAACAGCCGCCTCAATCACGATATCACGATCGGCGAAGTCCTTGGTGTCCGTCGTGCCCCTGATGCGGCCCACTATGGCAGCTTCATCTTCCTTGGAGATCTTCTCCTTCTCCACGCCCTTGGCAAGCCGGGCCTTGATCGCGTTCAAGCCCTTGTTCAGCAGGTCCTCGTTGACCTCCGAGACGATGACCTGATAGCCGGATTGAGCGCAGACCTGCGAGATTCCTCCGCCCATCAGCCCGCAGCCCACTACCCCGACTTTCTCAATCTTCATACTGCTCCCTTCTGTGTAGAGAATCGGTACCGCCAGCTAAATATAGCAGATGCGATGAACGAAGACAAGCCCGTTGC
>JAZFSU010000118.1:0-6540 GCA_036446335.1 Dehalococcoidia bacterium
TCGGGATTTGAGCCGATCAGCACATTGGGTTTCAACGTTATTCGTTCACCGGGACTCATGAAGCTGGAGATCCCGCCTATCAGGTCGATCCCCGCTTCGACGGCCCCCGGCACCTGGTCGTCGTCGTATGTATCGCAGTTCACCAGCGCCACTTTTGATCTGTCCACTATCCCGCACCACGATCAAGAATATGAACCTCACCCGAGGGGAATCAGCATTGCAGACGCAAGAGCCATGTTTCCCGGGCGGCCTCTGGCAGCGAGGAAGACCTCCTGCCGATGTTTAGATTGTATCTGGAAAACGCTTTTCAGGGAAGAGGCACCGCGCCACGAGTGTCGAGCGATCGCTATTGACAAGACCACTATAATCAAAATAACTCTCAGCCACACACCCAACACACGGGAGAGCAGTTCGCAGCATTCGACTCTACTGTCTCTCTCACCGCGATCGCGGATTTGCGTCGGCGGGAGCACAAATGGCCCGCACTGCAGCCGTTTCCAGGATGAAGGAATCTGCGAGGACGATTGAAACCGCCACTGCACAGGATCGAGAGGGGTTGTTCGCACGACGACTGCCATGGATGCTGCCGTTCGTGGTGAGACGGTCGAACCACTAGGGGCCCCTTGACAAGCCTGTTCTGAGCCTGCCCAAGGGCTCGGGGCGAACGGACTGGACTAGATGTTGGAGCCACCGTATAGGGGGTGCATCATAGATAGAGTGAAATCAAGCGACACGGCGCTAGGCGACCTCAGGGTTCTCGATCTTACGAGCCCCATGGGGGTCTACTGCACCAAGCAGCTCGCTGACCTCGGGGCCGACGTGATCAAGATCGAGCCACCCGGCGGGGACCCCAGCAGGGCCATCGGCCCGTTCTATCACGACGAGCCTCATCCCGAGAAAAGCCTGTTCTGGTTCCATTTCAATACCAGCAAGAAGAGCATCACCCTCGATATCGAGAGCCCGGACGGCAAGGAACTCTTCAAGACTCTTGTCAAGACCGCCGATATCGTAGTGGAGACCTTTCAACCGGGGTATATGGACGGGCTGGGGCTGGGATACGCAGCTCTCAAGGAAGTCAATCCCGGGCTGATCCTCACCTCCATCACCCCATTCGGGCAGACCGGTCCCTACAAGGACTTCAAGGCTTCGGACCTCATCGGCCTTGCCATGGGCGGGTTCCTCTTCATCTGTGGCTGGGAGGATGAGCCACCCACCAGGGTCGCCTGCTCCCAGGCATACAACGTGGCGTCGGCGAATGCCTGCGCGGGCACTCTGATAGCTCTCTACCATCGCGACATGACCGGGGAGGGGCAACACGTGGACGTTTCCATGCAACAATGCGTTGCCGCGGGCCTCCAGTGGGTCACTCAGATGTACGATCTGCAGAACCGAATCATGGTGCGGTCAGGGCGTTTGGGCGTTCCCCTGAACGAATGCAAAGATGGCTGGGCGATGGTCATCCCCATGGTGGATTGGGACGATTTCGTGGGCTGGCTGGAGAGCGGCGGAGGGGCGGCAGATCTTACGAGTGACGAGAGGTACAAGGATCACGAGTATCAGATGAGGCCGGAGGTTAGGCAGCACATCATCGAGGTTACGGATGCCTTCACCAAGTCTCACGGCAAGAAACTGGTCTGCGAGGAGGGGCAGAAGAGACACGTCATAGCGATACCCTGCAACACCGCCGAGGACGTGGTAGAGAACCCCCAGCTCCTTGCCCGGGACTTCTTTGTCGATGTGGACCACCCGGAATTGGGGGCAACGCTGAAGTATCCCGGGGCCCCCTACCGTTTATCCGAGACACGGTGGAGGATCGGCGGTCGCGCTCCCCTTGTCGGAGAGCACAACGTCGACGTTTTCGGCAAGGAGTTGGGCCTGACCGCCGAGCGGATGGCCCAACTCAAGGGGCAAGGCGTCATCTAGCTGCCAGGCCGATCGGCCGACTATCGCGCAAACCCCGCGCAGAACGCGTCGTGAAAGGACTGAGATGGACAATAAGTTCCCCCTGAAGGGGATAAGATTCACCGATTTCTCCTGGTACGCAGCAGCGCCTTTCGTCACCAGGTTGTTCGCGGCATACGGAGCAGAGGTGATCAGGATTGAGAGCGGCACCAAGCTCGACGGAATGAGATGGCAGTCACCGCGAAAGCCAGATGTCACCCCCACCTACAACATCAGTGGAATGTACAACAACTACAATCCCGGGAAACTCGGCATCACCCTCAATATGAACCATCCGGACGCAATGGGCATAGTCAAAGAGTTAGTCTCGATAAGCGACGTCGTCATCGACAACTTCATCCCCGGCGCAATGGAGAAGTGGGGTCTCACCTACGAGGAACTGGCAAAGATGAAGCCCGACATCATTGTTGCGACCATGCCGGTAACGGGGAAGACAGGCCCGTATTCACAGTGGCGCGGTTTCGGGACCAGCATCCGGACTATGGCAGGGCTCGACTACGTCACGGGAAACCCCGATCGGCCTCCGATCGGGACCGGGATGGCTGCGTGGCCGGATTTCACCTGCAACCCCTACCACGCCGCCGCAGCCATTCTGTCTGCCCTTCACCATCGACACAAGACCGGCAGAGGACAGTTCATCGAGCTCGCGCAGTTCGAATCGACTGTATGCTGGACGGAGACGCTGGTGCTGGACTACACCGTCAACAAACGCGTTCAGACTGCCAAGCGCAACCGAGTGCCCAACGCTGCCCCTCACGGGGTCTATCGCTGCCAGGGGGAAGACAGAGAAGTCAGCTACTGCGCCATGCCAGACTCAGCGCCCGAGTCGAGGAACAAAGACGAACGTTGGTGCGCCATCGCCGTGTTCAGTGACGAGGAGTGGGAAGCGTTCTGCGGCGTCATCGGCAATCTTTCATGGACGCAAGAGGAAAGGTTCGCCTCTTTTCTCGGCCGGAAGGAACATGAAGACGAGCTCGACCGGCGCGTTGAGGAATGGACGATCGAGAGATCACCAGAGGACGTGATGGCACTGATGCAGGCCGCCGGCGTTGCGGCCGGCGTGGTCCAGGATGGCGAGGACCTGCTCACCCGAGACCCACAGCTGAAGGATCACGGCTTCTACGTCTACCATGACCACCCCGAGGCAGGCCGGATCGCGCATGATGGGCTGACCTTTGCTCTGTCCTCCACTCCCGGTGAGATACGCCGGGCACCCCTTCTCGGGGAACACAACGATTATGTCTACAAGGAGGTCCTGGGCTTCGCCGAGGAGGAGGTAAACAGGCTGATAACGGACGGCGCGCTGGAGTGAAAATCAGCGGGGAATGACATGGGCAGAGCGCCGATATCAGACATCAACACTCGGTTCTTGGGACAATGACCGGCTGGGCTTGCGCCCGTCTGGCGATGCCCGTTGTCACTCCTGCGAAAGCAGGAGTCCAGGAGGGGACGGGGTTGGATTCCCGCGTGCGCGGGAATGACATGGGCGAAGCGCTGATCTTCAGCACCAATGGTCTGTTTTCAGCACAACGCAAGTAGAAAGAAGGAATCCCGGAATGACACTACCTCTCGAAGGAATACGGATCCTCGACATGGCCTGGCAGGGACCAGGAGTCTTCTGCGCCACAATTCTCGGCGACCTCGGCGCCGAGGTGATCAAGGTCTACGAGACGCACCCAGAGCGCCGCGGCGGGCCAATCCTCTTCATGTATCCGGACTCGCCCATCTTCCCCGGCTGGCGCAACTGCAAGACCATGGGCCTCAACCTGAAGACCGACGAGGGCCGGGACATTTTCTACGAGCTGGCCAGGACCGCTGACGTCATCACCGAGGGTTTCAAGCCGGGGACGACCCGGCGTCTGGGCGTTGACTATGACACCATGAAAGAGGTCAACCCGCGGGTAGTATACGCGTCCCTGTCCGGCTACGGTCAGGATGGGCCCTACAGGGACATCGTGGGACACGACATCAATTACATCTCTGTCGCCGGCCTCCTCGGCACTCTCAAGCCGCCGGTCGGGCCTCCCGTCGTGCCGCGCACAGTACTGGCTGACTTCGCAGCCGGCGGGATGTGCGCCGTCATCGGAATCATGGCCGCTCTGATGGGCCGGGAGAAGACCGGCACAGGGCAATACGTGGATGTCTCCATGACAGACGCCGTTGTCGAGCTGATGATGCCGGTGCTGTTTCCCAGTCTCATCGGCGAGACTATCTCCGAACAGGGAGAGTCGATAGCCACCGGCGAGGAGCAGCGGCCCTGGTACAACGCCTACGAGACGAAGGACGGGAAGTACATCAGCGTCGGCAGCGTCGAGCCATGGTTCTATGCCAATCTATGCCGCCTTCTCGGCCGCGAGGACTTCATCGAGCACCAGTTCGCGGAAGGCGAGAAGCGCGAGGAGATCATGCAGTACTTCAAAGAGACGTTCCTGACCAGGGCCAGAGACGAATGGCTCGAGATACTGCGTCAGGAGGACACCTGCGTCGCGCCTGTCCTTTCTCCCAAAGAAGTGGTCTCCGACCCGCATTTCCTCGCCCGCAAGATGATTGTCGAACTGGACCACCCGACCATGGGAAAGGCGAAGCAGATCGGGTCCATGATCAAGCTCTCCGACTCGCAGCTGCAGGCCCGAAACTGGAGCCAGCGGTTCGGACAGCACACCGATGAGATTCTGCTCGAGCTTGGCTACGACAAAACGCGCATCGACGCGCTGCGCCAAGCAGAGGTGATAGGGTAGGCAGCCGACCCGCTACAGTTCTCATAGTAGTCAGGGTGCCGTACCTGACTTGTCCAGCGTTCGACTATCCTGCCGCAGGTTTATATTTGGGCAGATAGAATTCGGTCTCCTCGATCTGCTCGAACACCAGCTCCAATGGCATATCTATATGAATGTCCTCGTTCTTGCACTCGACGATGTTGGAGTGCATGCGCGGGCCTTCCTCCAGCTCGATGATGGCCACGTTGTACGGGATCTGTTCGGCAAACGAGGGCCAGTACACCTGGTGAAATATGGTCCATGAATAGAGAGTCGCCTTCCCGCTGGTCTTGACCCACCGGGCATTCATGCTCATGCATTTGGGACAGACAACGGAGGGCGGAAACCGGTAGTGACCGCAGTCATCGCATTTCTGGATCAGCAGCTCCTGTCTCTTGCAGGCATCCCAGAAGGGCTGCGAGTCTTCGGTTGCTGTCGGAAGCGGCGCTGGAAACTTGCCTTCCACGGTTACCTCCTCAAGATCAGGGTAGAGTAACTTAGAGTGGGAGGGTATTCATGCGGGGCCCCTCCATATCCGGTGACAAAGGCAGTCTCGGCGTCCTTCACCTGTCTTTCACCGCACTCGCCCCTCAACTGGCGCACGCCCTCGACAATATGGGACATGCCGAACGTATGCCCTTCGGAGAGCAGACCACCGGCGGTATTCGAGGGGAGCGCGCCGCCAATCTCCAGCTTGCCATCTTCCACGAAGGCACCACCCTCCCCCAGCTTGCAGAAGCCATAGGCCTCCAGCTCTATGATCACGAGGATAGTGAAGCCATCGTAGAACTGGCAGACGTCGATGTCCTTATGGGTAAGCCCGGCCATCCGAAAAGCCTGGTCAGCGGCCTTACCGCCCTCCCAACCGGTGATCCGGGGATCAAGCCAGGGGCTCATGAACTCCGCCGAATGAGCCTGGCCCCACCCGCTGATGTAGGCCGGTCGATGCTTCATATCCTTGGCCCTCTCCGCAGAGGTCACGACCACTGCTCCGCCGCCATCCGTGATCAGGCAGCAATCGAACAGGCGCAGGGGCTCGACCACCCAGCGCGAGTTCTGGTGATCCTCCAGAGTCATGGGCCTGCCGTGCATCTGGGCGTTCGGGTTCATGTTAGCGTGTTTCCTGAAGGCGACCGCCACAGCACCCAACTGCTTGCTCGTGGTCCCGTACTCGTACATGTGCCTGCGTGCTATCTGAGCCTTGAACGGTATGGCCGCGAGGTCGCCATAGGGCAGCGTGAACTCCAGCCCCGGTGGAAGGCTCGGGGGCACGTCCACGGGGTTGTTCTGCCACCCATAGCAGCAGACCACCGTGTGGCACATGCCGGCGTTGATGGCCATCGCGGCCATCTGCACCATCACAGTGGGGGTAGCTCCACCGCACTCTATGACAGCTGTGAAGTTGGACGAGATACCCAGCAGGGCCGTCACCCGTGACGCCCAACCGTGGCGCTCTCCCGCCTGAGTCGGAGCCACGACCAGCAGCCCATCCACCTCATCCTTGGTAAGCCCCGCGTCCTCGATGGCCCTCTTGCAGGCTTCCAGAGTGAAGCCCATGCTGCTGACACCGGGGGTACTCCTCGCGAGTTTGGTGAGCCCTACCCCGGCGATGGCGCATGTATCCTTCAAATTCAAGGTGACACCTCCTGTTCTGTTCGCCCTAGTCTCTCCACTGCCCAGGCCCGCATCGACCCGGCGAATTGGCGCTATTCTACCATCGAAGGCCTGTAGCACGCAATCGCAGTCGCGAACGGGGAGGAAGCGCCAGGTTGTCCCCCTGTCAGGGGCAGCATCATGAGCCATGGACAAAGGTGACCGCGGT
>JAZFSU010000119.1:0-3640 GCA_036446335.1 Dehalococcoidia bacterium
ATGCCGGCAGAGGGCCTCGTCCGGATGGGACGAGCATCACTATGTTCTCGGGGACTGGTGGTGTGGGCAAGACTACATGCGCCGCCGCGACTGCACTTCATTACGCCTCCGCGGGCAGGCGGACTCTGGCCATTTCGACCGACGCTACCCCTTCGCTGTCACACATCTTCGAGATAGCGGGCAACGAGAAGCCAGCGAAGGTCCTGGACTCACTCTACGTCAACGAGCTCGGCGTGGAGGAGGTCGAGGAGATGTGGGATCAGATGTTTGGCAGGGAAGTGTACGACGTATTCTCGTCCTTCGTGTCTATTGAGTATGATGAGTTTGTCGAGTTCGCGACCTCCATGTTGCCGGGACTTGGAGACGAGTGCATGGTGGATTACATCAGGGGCTTGAGCGGAAAAGGCGAGCATGACGCCATAGTCTGGGACACAGCCCCACTGGGCCAGACGCTTGCCCTGTTGCAGACTCCGGCCATGATCGTCGAGCATCTGAGAATGGCGCCGCGCATCTACTCCAAGCTGAAGATCAGCCAGATCAGCAGGGAGCCAGTGCTTGACATAATCAAGAGGTGGCAGAAGCTCTCCGCCGAGGATATGGCCTTCCTCAGGGACGAAGTCACCTTTGTGATCGTCACCATACCCGAGGCGCTCGTGGTCCAGCAATTGGACGGGGTCTTCGGCCAGATGAAGAAGTACGGCCTTAATGTGGGACAGCTGATAGTCAACAATGTGATCCGGGCGGATGGCTCGGATTTTCTCCGGACCAAGGCCAGTCAGCAGCGGGGCTATCTGGACCTGATGTACGACAAGTACTCCCACCTCCGGATAACAGAGATACCCATGTTTCCGTACGAGGTCAAGGGAACTGACAGGCTGAAAGAGGTCGAGAGGATACTCTTCGAGGGCGATGATGGCTAGCGGGTAGGGTGGGTGGAGCGCAGCGCAACCCACCATTTCTTGTCGTAGGTGTGGTGGGTTTCATTTCATTGCACCCACCCTACGCCTTCGCTCAGGGCGAGCGGACGGCTATGGAGGCGGGAGCGCAGTGCAACCCACCATCTCTTGTCGTAGGGTGGTGGGTTCCATTTCATTGCACCCACCCTACGCTGTCTAGGGCTCGAGGAGGTTGAAGCCGGCCTTCTCGTCGCGGATGCGCCTCGCGTTCGTGCCGACGATCTCGTAGAGGATGGCCTCTCCCACGAGCCAGGTCGTGACGCCAGGCCGCAGGCATCCGGTGGTGGTCTTCCCCGATCTGCCCAGCGCGGCGTGGATATGAAGCACAGGCTTGCCGTCCTCCCCTGGAGCGAGGACGCCGACCCCAGCCACCTCGTGGGCGCCATCTATTGGCAGCAGCATCGGCTCGGGGGGCCTTTCCTCCGACCGACGCGGCCCGACGACGACCTCCCCGGCCCCTATTCCCCCAATGAGGACGACGTGTCCAACGGACACCCCCTTCTCTGTCGCGAAGCGCTCGATGCAGTCGGGCACAACATCGCCGTCCTCGAGGCGGATAACGAAGACACGGCCGATCTGACCTTCGGATGCTTTCACTGGCGGTCTTCCTCCTTCAGCGTGTCTGAACGAAAATGTCGTGGGGGCTATCGGCCTTCCCAACGCGTGTTGAGGACGCGTGATCTTGTTTGCGCGACGAAGTGAGGCTGTGATTCTCTGCAGGATGCATAGCGTTCATCGGTTTGGGCACGGGTGTCATGTGAAACGGAGCGCCCAACGCCATAGCGTTGAGCGCTCCGATGTTCTCGGCAGGGCCCCTAGTAGAATCTCAGCAGTCCGATGGTTATCAGCCCGATCAGTGCGAGCCAGAGTACCGGCCCCAGGATGACCCACGAATTGAATGGTGTGGCTGCCGTGGTCCCGAGTATGGCGAATATGGTGAAGTGACTGATCTGTGCCGAAACCGTTTCTGAGTTCGTGCGCGCTTGGGAGTCGAGCAACTCCCATTCTCCCAGGACAACGTCGTATGAAGCGATGAGGAGCTTTTCCTCTTCGACATCCTCAGGAAGCGAATCTGCATCGTAGGCCATCTCCAGGGGCACTGGAGGATTGAAGATGGCGCCGTTGGGCAACAGGTCGTAGGCTGTTCCGATGATAACGTAGTCAGGCGGAGGCTCCGGAGGGCTGCCCGCGACCTTCATCTGCATCGTGTCCAACGGTGTTGTGTCCCCTTTGACCGCCTTGGTGCCAACCTCAATGTCCAATGTGACCATTCTATCTGCCGTAACGAGCTCGATCTTCTGCTCGACTTCGCCGTTGTCACCGACATGGGAGGCGACGCTCACAGGATTGGAGGTAGCTATCCCTGGCGGTGTTGGCGTAGGTACGGCAGTTGGGACTGGCGTTGGGACTGGAGTGGGCGTTGGCGCACGAGTCGGCGTTGGAGTCGGGGTCGGCGCTGGGGTCGGAGACGGCGTCGCGACTGTTGACGCGGTGAGGTCCAGAGTCACGTTGTTCCCGGGATGGAATGCGTTGTCCCAGACCACTGTCTGTGCTGCGACGCGGCTGGCTATCCTGAAGGTTATGACGGCTCCATTGCTGAAGGCGCTGCCGACCTCCGGCCCGATCTTCAGGTAATAGGTCGAAGGGCCGTACGACAGCCCCGTAGCTTCGACTATACCAGGTGTAGTGGTTCCAAAGAGAAAACCTCCCACGCTGGCCGTCACGCTCGTGCCGTTAGGCACAGGGGCGCCGTCCAAATAGACGGTGCCGTGGAAGGCGCATGGTATGTCGCCCTGGGCCGAGGCCAGACTCGGGACAAGGGCCAGAATCATCACCACCATCGCTATCAAGATACACGCTTTCTTCATGGTCCATCCTCCTGTTCGCCGAGAGGCCAACACGCGCTCGTGCAAGCCCCTCTATGCGGCTTGTTCGTTGATCGAACCCTATATTAGCTGAAAAGGTAGGCTCAGCGCAACTATCTTGCCAAAATATAACACAAGTTTCAGCAAGTGCACAATAGTTTACACAACGACGTTGCTCCCGCCGATTGTCTCCGGGTGTAGGAGACAGCTGGGATGGCTATCATGGCATTTCGCCCAGCTTGCGCTCGAGCGCGAGTGCGTTGCTCACGGCGAAGGCCTCTGCGTCGTTGTTGAAGAAAACGTAGACGGTCTTGACGTTGGCGCCCAATATCGCCAGCTTTCGTGCCCAGTCGCTGAGCTCCCGTGAAAGCGGACATACGCGAAACCGGCGGTGACCTCAAGGGGTGTGGTGATGTCCGGCATGTCGTAGATGCAAAATCCCATGTTGTGGCGGCGCAGGAGGTCAAACACACCCTGGTCGAACCAGGACTCGTGGCGAAACTCGAAGACGTGGCTGAGATCTCCCGGAAGCATTGAAACGAAGGCCTCAAGGCGCGAGTCGTTCCTGTGCAGGTTTCCCGGAAGCTGATAAAGGAGCGGGCCGAGCGCACCGCGCAGCACTCTAGCTCTGTCCAGGAAGTTCTGAAGAGGTCCCTCGACGTCCTTGAGTTTCTTGAGATGCGTGATCAGACGACTGACTTTCACCGCGAACACGAAGTCTTCCGGAGACGAGTCCCGCCAGCCGGCAAAGGTATTCTCGGCGGGCAGTTGGTAGAAGCTGTTGTTGAGCTCGACTGTTGAGAAGCTCTGGGCGTAGAA
>JAZFSU010000120.1:0-2092 GCA_036446335.1 Dehalococcoidia bacterium
GCGGATATCGTCCAGCCTTCCCTCTCTGGCCTTGTTGGGCAGCTGGGGATCGGCGATTAGCGGTCTCGCCATGGCTACCATGTCAGCCTTCCCCTCGGCGAGGATGCTCTCCGCAATCAAAGGGTCGTTGATCCTGCCCACGGCCACAATCGGCAGGTTCTTGACGACCTCCTTGATCTGCTCCACCGCGTAGAGCTGGTAGGCGGGCGGAAGATACATCGGCCCGAAATACATGTGCATCGACTGAGTCTCCCTGCCGATGCCGCAGATCAGATAGTCGAGCTTGTTGTCCTTGTCCAGCATCTTGGCGAGCTCGACAGCCTCCTCCGGCACGATCGATCCCGGAAGCATGTCGTCGACAGTCAGCGTGTATCCAATGGCCATCTTGTCGCCGACGACCTTCCGGGTTACGTCGATGGTCTCCATGAGCAGTCTGGCGCGGTTTTCGAGGGAGCCGCCGTATTCATCCGTCCTCTTGTTGATGCTGCCGGAGATGAAATCTGCCACCATGCCGGAGTGGTTGTGAATGTCGATGGCATCGACCCCGGCTTCCTTCAAGTTCTCGCAGCAGATGGCCCAATATTCGAAGTACCGCTTGAAGTCCTCCTTGGTCATCGGCTCCCACATCTGATCGGCGAAGTTGCAGTCGGGAACCAGAGAGGGACCGCGCTTGTTGCCGAGGGTCATCCCCATTATCTGGAAGCTGCACCTGGCACCCTGCTCGTGAATACCTTCGACGATGCGTTTGAACCCTGGTATTATCTCCTTCTTCCATGCCCATATGTGCCTGTGGTAGTGGCCGCCGTTGTGTTTCATGAAGATGATGTCGCGAGGCTCGTTGTAGCCGACGGACATGCCCACCCATCCTGCACCGCCCTTCGCCTTCTCTATTTCATAGTGGATGAACTCGTCGGTGGGCAACCCCTGCTCCTGCATCAGGGGGCCATGCGGGGCAACCATTATCCGGTTCTTGATCGTGAAAGGACCGATCTCTATGGGTGAGAACAGATACTTGAACTGCTGGGCGCTCATTACGACCTCCTCTTAGTGCATAAGTTGGACAGTGGCGTACAGGCGGGTGACGAAAGCAAAGGCGGCGTCTGGACGTGATTTGGCCCAATATATCATCTCAGTTCGAGTCTTGTCAAGTTCGTGTACTCGGATGGTCCTGTAAAGCTCGGCCTCTGTTGGCCAGCAGCCATCTCGACCAGGGTCTCTTTTCTGCAGCCTCGGGAGTTGGCGCCTTCTCGGTGGAGGTCTTCCGACTTGATGTTACTTGCCCTGCACCAGCGAAAGGAACTCTGAGCGAGTCGCGTGACTCTTCCTGAAGAGGCCCCTGGTTGCGGAGGTCACGATATTGCTGCCTGGCTTCTTGATGCCGCGCATGGTCATGCAGAGGTGCTCAGCATGGATGACGACGGCAACGCCCTGCGGCTGCAGTACCTCGACGATAGTGTCGGCGATCTGTGTAGTGAGCCGTTCCTGAAGTTGAGGCCGTTTGGCGAGTACGTCAACAACTCTGCCCATCTTGCTCGCGCCAACAACCCGGCCGTTCGGTATATACCCGATGTGGGCCAGTCCGTAGAAAGGGAGAAAGTGGTGTTCGCACATGGAGTAGAACGGGATGTCCTTGAAGATGACCATCTCATGATGGCCCTCTTCGAAGCCGACCTGAAGGTCATCTTTGGGGTCACGGGTGATCCCGGAGAAGAGCTCGGAATACATCTCGGCAATTCGTCTTGGCGTGTCGGTGAGGCCCTCGCGACTGGGATCTTCACCTATGGCCTTGATTATGTTTGTGACCGCTAGCTCGATTGCGGACTTGTCTATCATGGGTTCCTGCCTTGAAGTGATCATCCCACATGGGGCAGGTCGGCTTCTCGGGAATTTACTGGTCGATTATCGCCCTCTCCACTGCCTCAAGGTCTGCAGGCAGCTGCGTTGGAGGGGGCGCACATCGACTTGCCGTGTCCGGGTCCTTGAGGCCTGTTCCGGTGATCACGCACACCACCCTTTTCGCCGAGAGGTCCAGGCCGTTCTTCGCTAGCTTGATCAGGCCGGCCAGGGATGCCGATGACGCGGGCTCGCCGAA
>JAZFSU010000121.1:0-13240 GCA_036446335.1 Dehalococcoidia bacterium
CTCGCCCTGGGCGACCGTCTTCTCCCCGACTGTCGCTTTGGCCGAGCCCTTCCCTATCGGGCCCCGCCTCTTCGTGATCCGCACCTCCAGCCGCATGGTATCGCCGGGGAATACGGGCTCCCTGAACCTGAGGCCGTCGACGCCGGCGAACAGAACGAGCTTCCCCTTGTTCTCATCGAGGCTCAGGATTGCCACGGCGCCCACCTGGGCCAGGGCCTCTATGATGAGCACTCCGGGAAATATGGGATGCCCCGGAAAGTGGCCCTGGAAGACGATCTCTCCAGCGGAAACGTTCTTGATCCCCACCGCTCCCTCACCCGGCTGGAGCTCGATAACCTTGTCCACCAGGAGGAAAGGCCAGCGGTGCGGGATTATCTCCTGGATCTCCCTCGAACCTAGCTCCATGTCGTTGCCTCCCCGGATTTATTGGCCAGCGAAACGAGCTGCTCCACCGATTCCCTGGGCAGGTCCACGCTGCCGATGGCGGACCCGACGCTGTCGTCCAGGCCGTGGAAGTCGCTGCCCCCGCAGGCGACGAGTTCATACCGCCTGGCCAGTTTCTCGAGACGGGCGACGGTCTCTGCGGCATAGCCGTTGTAATAGACTTCGATGCCCACCATTCCGGCCTTCTTGAGTTGCATTGCAAGCGTATCGAGATGGTCAACGTTTGCGGGATGTGCTATGGCTGGCAGGCCGCCCGCCTTGACCACCACCATGACCGCTTCGAGCGGCGTCAGCTTCTTGCGCTGAACGTAGGCAGGGCCGTTGCGTCCGATGTACTGTACGAAGGCCTGTCGAAAGGAGGGCACGTGTCCGCGCTCCACCATCGCCATCGCAACGTGGGGCCGTCCCATCGCTCCGCCTCCGGACAGCTCGAGCACCCTTGCCCACTCCACGTCGATTCCCATGCCGGCGAGCTTGTTCACCATCTTGCGTCCGCGGTCCAGCCGGGAGTTGCGCAGTTCGAGCAATGTCTGGTTGAACTCGGCGCTGGTGTAGTCCACGAAGTAGCCCAGCACGTGGACCTCGCCGTTCGGTACGTCCGTGTTGATCTCGACTCCGGGTATGACCATCAGCTGTGGGAAGGCCACGGCCGCCTCGAGAGCTGCGGGTACACCTTCCACGGAGTCGTGGTCGGTGATGGCGATGACCTCGACTCCCAGCGCACCCGCCTCTCGAACCAGGGCATCCGGAGTCAGCCGCCCGTCCGAGGCGGTGGTATGGAGGTGCAGATCAGCTTTCATTGACGGAGAACTCCAGATCGACCCGGTCGATGCTCAAAGCCTTGCCGCTGTCATCCTCTACTTCCACCAGCACGGAGTTGAATATCGAATTCCCCTTGCCCACGGCCAGGCGGTGAGGCATCATGGTGAGGAACCTGTCGAGTACGGAATCGACGTCGTCGCCGATGACGGAGTCCGCGGCGCCCACCATGCCGATGTCGCTGACGTACGCCGTTCCTCTGGGCAGGACCCGGACGTCGACCGTGCCGACGTGGGTGTGCGTGCCCACAACAGCGCTGACGCGGCCGTCAAGATACCACCCGAGGGCCACCTTCTCAGCTGTTGCCTCCGCGTGCATGTCAACGATGATCACGTTTGGCCTGTCTGTGACCTCTTCAAAGAGGTTGTCCATAGTCCGAAAAGGGCAGTCATAGTGCCCCATGAAGACGCGGCCCAGCAGGTTGATCACCATCACGCGGTCCGTTATCAGATAGCCACGCCCTGGTCCCCCCGGCGGCAGGTTCAGGGGGCGCAGGATCCGCTGATCTTCATCGAGGCGGGGAATGATCTCTTTGTGATGCCAGATATGGTTGCCTGACGTGATCAGGTCCACGCCTGAATTGAAGAATTCATCAGCGGTGGATGGCGTCAGCCCAATGCCCCCGGCGGCGTTCTCGCCGTTGGCGATGACAAGATCGATGTTGCGTTCGACACGCAGCTTGGGCAGGAGCGCTGCCATTGCCCTCCTGCCCGGTTTGCCGATTACGTCGCCTACTAGCAGTATTCGCAAGGTGCCACCGTCGGTTCGGCCTGATGTCTACTTGGCATAGTCTACCGCCCGTGTCTCCCGGATCACGGTGATCTTTATCTGCCCTGGATATTCCAGGCTCTCTTCAATTCTCTTCACGATGTCCCGGGCCAGTCTCACCGCCGTGAGGTCGTCTATTTCCTGGGGCTTGACCAGGATACGGACCTCACGCCCGGCCTGGATGGCGAACGATTTCTCCACGCCGGGGAAGCCCGAGGCCACGCTCTCCAGCGCCTCGAGTCGCTTCAGGTGCTGCTCCACAGACTCTCGCCTTGCTCCCGGCCTCGAGCTGGAGATTGCGTCGGCGGCGGAGACGATGAAACCGTAGAGGCCGATCGATTCGGTCTCTCCGTGGTGCTCCCCTACTGCCTGCGACACGTCGTGCGATTTGCCCAGTCTCTTTGTCAGGTCAGCGCCGATTGCCGCATGAGGCCCCTCGATCTCCTGGTCCACTCCCTTGCCGATGTCATGCAGGAGCCCGGCGGTCCTGGATATGGTGGCGTCAGCGCCAAGCTCAGCGGCGATCATCGTCGCTAAATACGACACTTCCAGGCTGTGGGCAAGGACGTTCTGCCCGTAGCTGAAACGGTACTTGAGACGCCCCAGCAGCTTGATCAGCTCGGGGTGAAGGCCGACTACGCCCGCTTTGTAGGCCGCCTGGTCGCCCTCGACTTGCAGCGTGGCCTCGACCTCGGCCTTGGCTTTGTTTACGACCTCCTCGATGCGGGCAGGATGGATACGCCCGTCGAGGATAAGTTTTTCCAGTGCGACTCGTGCCACTTGACGGCGAATCGGATCGAAACAAGAAATGGTTACCGACTCTGGCGTATCGTCCACGATGAGATCGACACCGGTGGCATTCTCCAGCGCCCTGATGTTCCGCCCCTCGCGTCCTATCAGGCGCCCCTTCATGTCGTCCGAAGGCAGGGGCACCGCCGATACCGTGATCTCGGAGGCTACGTCGGCGGAGCATCTCTGGATGGCAGCGGCGACTATCTCACGAGCCTTGTGATCTGCATCCGCTCTCAGATGTGCCTCGACATCGCGGATGCGCTGAGCGAGTTCTGCCCTGCTCTGCTCCTCGACCGCGGTCAGCAGGAAGTCCTTGGCCTCCGCTGTGGACATGCCGGAAATCAGCTCCAGTTGCCGCACATGTTTCTGCTTCAACTCGTCCAGTTGTGCCCTGGTCTTTTCGATCTCCTGTTCCTTGGAGCCCTGGCTCCGTTCCCGGCGGTCGACAGCCTCGGTCTTGCGCTCGACATTCTCCTCTTTTTGGGACAGGCGTCTCTCCTGGCGGTTCAGCTCGGAACGCCGCGCTCTGACGTCAGACTCAGCCTCGGCCTTGATCTTTATGCCTTCTTCTTTGGCTTCCAGAAGGGCTTCCTTCTGCTTTGTCACGGCATCTGAACGTATGGCGTCTGCGTCCAGCTTCGCCATCTGGATCTTTCTGGACGACACGAGGTTGCGGACGAAGAAACCGACCACAATCCCAACCAGAACGGCCACTGCTATCGCGGGTGCTAGTATCCAATCCATTTTTGGAACCTCTCTTGCCCCTCTACAAGTTTGGCGGACACCCGGTGCGTTCTCGCCATACTTGATCGACGGTATGATGAATCAACTCGAAGGCGAAGCCGCGTCGCCTCAGGAATGTCCCCAAACGTCTGCGGAAATCGGGATAGTCCAGCCTGGCCAATGACCGCGCCTTTCTCTGGGCCGCCCGGTAGGCGCTGAGCTCGTCATCGATCGGGGCCACAGCCTCGGCGACGGTCTCTGCGTCGATGCCCTTCTGTCTCAACTCCATCTCCAGCGCCCGGCGACTGCGGGGCCTGAAGTTCTCCCGGTTCTCGCGCCAGAATTCGGCGAAAGCGACATCATTGACCAGCCCCTGGGCCCGCAGCTTGGCGAGCGTCTGCTGGATGATATCGGCATCGAAGCCAAAACGGCGCAGTCTTATCTCGATCTCCGCCTCGCTTCGCGGCCGTGGTTGCAGATACCTGAGCGCGCTCTTGAGACAGCGGCCAAGAAGGTCGGAACGGTCGAGCCCCTCTAGCTCTGCCGGAGACAATGTCTGGCCCACATGGAGCCCAAACTCGGTTGCCAGAGGATGACTCAGACTGAACGAATAGGCTCCGTCCAGGAATACGTTGACCCTGGACTTCCGCCCCAGCTGACCTTCGATGGAAGTGACTGTGTTCACCCTGGTCCTCGCAAGACGCTTGGTCCGAGGCACAATAAGGCATTCCTGTGAGTGCCAGGCTGTGGCGTTGGGAGGTGGAATTGGAGCTATTTCGCGGTTGTCGGCTCGGTCTCTGTGACGGGGACTGTCCTTTGGCCACCGGCCGCCGCTTTGATCTGGCTCTCCACTTCGAGAGCAGCGTCCGGATTCTGCCTGAGGTACTCCTTTGCATTCTCGCGTCCCTGACCGAGACGGACTTCACCGAAAGAGAAGAAGGCGCCGCTTTTTTTCACGATCCCAAGTTCGACCCCAAGTTCGACAAGATCACCTTCCCTGCTGATACCCTGTTCGAACATGATGTCGAACTCAGCAACTCTAAAAGGGGAAGCGACCTTGTTCTTGACCACCTTGGCCCTGACTCTGGTGCCCACCACCTTGGTGCCCACCTTGATGCTCTCCACTCTCCTGAGGTCGATCCTAACGGAGCTGTAGAACTTGAGGGCCCTGCCGCCCGGCGTCACCTCCGGATTGCCGTAGACGACGCCGACTTTCTCCCTGAGCTGGTTGACGAATACTACAGCGGTGTGGGACTTGCTTATGGCTGCCGAGAGCTTCCTCAATGCCTGTGACATCAGCCTCGCCTGCAGTCCGACGTGGGTATCGCCCATCTCTCCTTCGATCTCAGCCCTGGGGACAAGTGCAGCCACGCTGTCGATGACTATGACATCGATAGCTCCGCTGCGAACCAACCCTTCGGTTATCTCCAGTGCTTGCTCGCCGGTATCGGGCTGGGATATCCACAATTCATCCAGCTTCACCCCGCAGGCAGCGGCATAGGCCGGATCCAGCGCATGTTCTGCGTCAATGTAGGCTGCCATCCCCCCCGATTTCTGAACGTCTGCTATGATGTGTTGGCACAAGGTCGACTTGCCCGTGGCCTCTGGGCCGAAGATCTCGGTCACGCGCCCCTTCGGGATACCTCCTATTCCCAGGGCCATGTCCAGGGAGAGCGAGCCTGTGGAGACAGCTTCAATCGCTACCTTCGCAGACGCCTCTCCCAACCTCATGATCGAGCCCTTGCCGTATTGCTTTTCGATTTGGCTGATCGCTAGTTCGAGCGCCTTCTCTCTATCCGAAACCGTCCTTGAACTCCTTCGATCTTCCACTACCGTTGCTCACTCCTGTGCGACTTTACCTCAGCCAATTTCATAGAAGCATAGCATATCCGGGTCGCAAAGACAAGAAGCGTTTTGCGGCCTGCGGCACACGATGATGCCACTCAACCTTGCCGGGACGGCCCGACGAGTTGCGAGTGACGGGGGATTGCCCACGGCAACGGTTTGGGTTATAGTCGACCCGATATTCCAGTGTGAGGCTGACCTTGCTTTCCAGATATGCAGTCGTTGAGACCAGGTTTGGATGGATGGTGATGGGTGGCTCTGACGCGGGACTCAGGCTGCTTACGCTGCCCAGACCATCGGTGAAGGCCGTCGTGGCAAGGATCAAGGCCTCGGAGAGAGCTGCGGTGGAAGATGCGTCCGCCTTTGGCGACCTCTCGTTTCGGCTCCAGCGCTACTTCGAAGGTGAGGACGTTGAGCTTTCTGACAAACTTGACTTCGGCGGCGGTACTGACTTCGGGATGGCTGTCTGGGCCGCAACTCGTTCGATTCCCTATGGAGAAACGAGGAGCTATTCCTGGGTGGCGAGGCTTATAGGTGCCTCCAAGGCATGTCGGGCTGTGGGGAGTGCACTGGGTCGAAACCCGCTTCCCATCATTGTGCCCTGCCACCGAGTAATCACCAGCGATGGCAGGTTGGGGGGATTCGGGGGCGGTCTGGAGATGAAGAGGCTGCTCCTTCGTCTCGAGGCACCGGGGCGACCTCTTGGCCTCGCTTGAAACACAGATAGTGTGGCGTGGTCCCTATGTCTTGTCTGCGGCCTTCACAACAATGCCCTGCTCTTTGACAATGTCGGCGAGGAGACTGCGGAGTTCGGGACAGTAGTCAGCGGGCAGGTCCGGTATATCGAGCCTCGTGGTCTCCTCTTCGCTGACGATAGCAAGGTGCACGTGGTCCTGTCCGGGGAACTGCCTTAGAGCGTCGAAGAGTTGCTGCAGACGATCGATGTCAGCCTGGGCATCGGTTGACGTGGGAAAGTTGATCCTCACCTGACGAGGGGGAGGCGGTTCTTCGGTCTGCGTCTGAATGTCGGCGGGCTCCTCAGCCCCACTCGGCTGGAACAGCGACGCGCTCAGGCACGTCAGCTGTATTTGATCGTTTCTGGTCTTCACCTTGCACCTGAGAAGAAGAGTATTGCCCTGCTGCCACAGCTCCTTGGTACGTTCGAAGACCTCAGCCCAGGCCGTAACCTCTATGCTGCCGCCGAAGTCCTCCAGCACGGCACTGACGAAAGGCCGCCTGTCCTTTGTATACGCATGCCGGGCCGAAGTGACTGTTCCCGCCGTAATTACTATCTTCCCAACCATGTCGTCTGTGATCTGTCCACAGAACACGTCTACTTCGGATGCGAGCTGCTGGAATACTCGGGTGGACGGGTGATCTGAGAAGAATACCCCGAGCAGCTCCTTCTCCCACACCAGCCTCTCCTTGGCGGAGGCGCCTGCTTCCGGCAGATCGAGCGTCGGCAACGGCACCTCCACGCTTTGTCCCAACATGTCGAACATGGTTGACTGGCCCACTTGCTTGAGCCGCTGCTCTGTTTGCGCCAGCGACATTATGCGATCAATACCGGCCAGGAGGGCGCCGCGGTCGCCCAGACCGTCCAGGGCTCCTGCCTTGATCATGCTTTCCAGCGCTCTCTTGTTCGTGTTGCTCAGATCAGCCTGGCGGCAGAATTCGTCGATGGTCGCGAACGGCCCGTGTTGATCACGAGATGCGATGATTGGGCTGACTGCGGAGGCCCCGACATTCTTGATAGCTGCAAGCCCAAAGCGAATTGCCGCGGCACCCGAGTTGTCGTGTTCAATCGTGAAGGTCTCACCGCTTCTGCTCACATCGGGCGGAAGCACTTCTATGCCGAGGCGCTGGCATTCGGAGACGGCTGCCCCCACCTTCTCAGGCTGCCCCATGTTGATGGTGAGGAGTGCGCACATGAACTCCACTGAGTAGTTGGCTTTCAGGTACGCAGTTTGATAGGCGATGAGCGCATAGCTCACGCTGTGCGCCTTGTTGAACGCGTAGCCTGCGAAGGGTTCGATGAGGCTCCAGACCTGTTCCGCGAGGTCCTTGGAGAACCCTTTCTTCTTTGCCCCCGCAAGGAAACGCTGCTTCTCTTTTTTCATTACCTCGGGAATCTTTTTCCCCATGGCCTTGCGCACTATGTCGGCCTCGCCCAGGCTGTATCCGGCGAAGGCTTGGACTATGAGAAGCACCTGGTCCTGGTAGACGATCACGCCGTAGGTTTCGCGCAGGATCTCAGTGAGGGTAGGATGGGGAAATCGAATCGGCTCCAGGCCGTGCTTTGATCGGATAAACGTGGGAATGTGCTGTTTGGGGCCGGGCCGGTAGAGGGCCACCATGGCGGCGATATCGGCGAAGCATGTGGGCTCAAGTTCCTTGATGAAGCGCCGCATTGCGGCACCCTCCAACTGGAACACGCCCGTAGTCTCACCGGACGCAAGAAGGTCAAAGGTCCTGGCATCATCGAGAGGCATATTGCGGAGGTCGATATCGGTGCCACGATATGCCTTGACAATCTGCCTTGTGTTCTCAAGAGTAGTCAGGTTAGTCAGACCAAGGAAATCCATCTTCAAGAGGCCGATCCTGGCGATGTCGTCCATGGCGAACTGGGTCATGTTGATGCTCTCAGCGCTGGCTTTGTTCGGTCTTTGCAGGGGGACATTGTTCAGAAGTGGCTCACTGGAGATGACCAGCCCCGCAGCGTGTGTGGAGGCGTGTCTGGCCACGCCCTCGAGTCTGGTCGCAGTATCGATGAGGTGCTTGATGGTGGCGTTGTCCCGGTAGCTGTTGCTGAGATCGACGTTGGCTGCAAGCGCCTCCTCGATGGTGGCGGACATCTGAGGGATCTGTTTTGCCACCCGGTCGACATCTCCATAGGGCATTCCCAGAGCTCGACCTACGTCTCTCAATGCTGCGCGGGCTCCCATTGTGCCGAAGGTGATTATCTGAGCAACCCGGTCGTGGCCGAACCTCTCGGCTACGTGGGCAATAACCTCGTCTCTGCGGTCGTCCTGGAAATCGAGATCGATGTCGGGCATCTCCTTGCGCTCGACGTTCAGGAAGCGTTCAAAGACCAAGGTGTAGGCCAGCGGGTCGATGTCGGTGATGCCGAGGCAGTAGAGCACGATGCTGGCGGCAGCGCTCCCCCGAACGCCGAACAGGATGTTTTGTTGCCGGACATACGAGATCACTTCCCAGACTACGAGGAAGTAGTTGGCGAACTGAGTCTGCCTGATCACATCCAACTCGTAGTTGAGCCGCTGCAACGCCTCTGGCGGAGAGTCAGGGTAGCGAGCTGCAAAACCTCGATTTGACAGCTCGGAGAGATATTCGTCGGGCGATTTGTCTGGAGGCAGGTCGATTTCGGGGAGGTGGAGGCGGCCGAAGTCCAGTTCAAGCTCACACAGCTCAGCGATACGCCCGGTGTTGGCGACAGCTTCCGGCAGCTCAGCGAAAAGCGCCGCCATCTCCTGAGGGCTTTTCAGGTAGAACGAATCGTCAGCCATCTTGGGGCGTTTCTCGCTATGGATGGTGTTGTTGGTCTGAATGCAGAGTAATATCTCGTGAGCGTAAGCGTCATCCTTATTTACATAATGGACATCGTTCGTGGCCACCAGGGGTATGTCCAGCTTGCGACTCATATTGACCAACTCGCGGTTGATCTGGGCAAGTTCGGGGATTGCGTGCTCCTGGACCTCTAGGTAGAAGTCGCCGAACACGTCCTTGTACCACATGGCCGCTTCCTCAGCTTCGCTGAGGCGGCCATTGAGAATCAACCGTGGCAGCTCACCACTCGCGCAGGCTGAGAGGGCGACCAGGCCATCGCTGTACTCCGACAGGAGGTCCTTGTCCACTCTGGGCCTATAGTAGAAGCCTTCAAGCTGGGCGGCGGTAGCGAGCTTGAGCAGGTTGTGATAGCCTGTCTCGTTCTTGGCGAGCAGAACGAGGTGAGCGTTGTGCTTGTCTGCTGGCATCCTGCTCTGCCTGTCTCCAGGCGCAACGTAGACCTCACAGCCGATGATTGGCTTTATTCCGGCCTCCCTTGCCTCTCGGTAGAACTCGATTATGCCGTGGAGCACGCCGTGGTCGGTGATCGCCAGGGTGTCCATGCCGAGCTCCTTCGCTCTGGCAATGAGCGCGGGTATGCGGCACATGCCGTCCAGGAGACTGTATTCGGTGTGGATGTGGAGGTGGGTAAACATAGGCCTGAGCTATTATAGCACCGGATCAGTCCTCCAGCGATACTGTCGGAACTGGCGGTGCGCGCTGGTCGGAGAAGGCCAGTCTGCTTGTGTTGAAAAGGATGCTGTGACAGTGTAAAATAGGGCGCTTGGAGAGGTACTTGAACGGGAGCTTTCGCATAGGGCCACATCGTACGAGGGCCAAGGCGGACTTGCCTCCGGCCCAGTGAATGCAAGCGAGGCCCAAACGCTCCTGTTCGTGGTACCTTTTTTGCGTGGCTGATGTCACATGGAAGTCCGATAGGGTTTGATCATGAGTGATGCACTGTTCATCAGTGGAGTCGGGATTGGAATGGCTTATGCCGTGCTCGCCATCATGATGTTCATGACGATGGGACTAGTCCGGTTCTACCGAGGCAAGAAGGCATCTCCAGACGCAAATGGCGGGGGGGGTGGTGAGCAGGAGACCATGTTGGGCGGCGGGCGGAGTGAAAGCGGGGCCGCCCCTGCGGCTGGAACTTGGCAGCTAGCGGGACCTGGTGGGACGCTGATGACGACGGGGGCGGAGCAGCAGCTGAGGCCTGAGGACGCGACAGAGGCTGTTGCCATTGTCCTGGCGCTTGCCGCGCATCTGGGCGAACGGGGCCAGGAACTTGGAGGGCGGCCGATCCTTATTGGCGACGCTGAGTACGTTGTCGCCCTGACGGATCCCTGGAGTTCTCCCGTGGCGGTCATGATTGACGGAGAGCGCTGTTGGGGTTCCCTGGATGGGACGGGGTTGCCGGTTGACAGGACGACTGTTTCGACCATCCGGCCACAGCGTAGTGAGGCTCAGAGCGGTCGGCAGTGGCGTTCGGCACAGCCAATCGGGCAAGCGGGCTATTGGGATCGACGGGGCTGGAGCAGGAGGATGTGATCTAGCGCCGAGCTGACAGCGGCACTCAGAGACGCAGTATGGACATTTTCGATTTCTCGGAGATCTTCTCCGGCGTGGAACGGTTGTGGACCGACCCGCAGATAATCGTGATGATTATCATCGGGGGCGGTCTGATCTACCTCGGCATCGCCAAAGGATTTGAGCCTTTATTGCTTGTGCCCATTGGAATGGGCATTGTTCTTGTGAATGTGCATCCAGCTTTGATGGAAGGGGCGTACGAAGGCAACCCGGAAGGCATTCTGGCTTGGATATACCACTATGGCATAAAGAGCGGGGTTATTCCCCTGCTTGTCTTCTTGGGTGTGGGAGCCATGGCGGACTTCAGCCCGCTTCTTTCGAGACCCTTGTACTTCATCTTGGGTGCCGCTGCACAGCTAGGGGTTTTTGTCGTCCTGCTTGTTGCCATCGCCGTGGGATTTGACCTGAAGGAGGCCGGCAGCATTGCCATTATCGGGGGGTCCGACGGGCCGCCTACCGTGTACATCACTGCCGTGCTTGCACCACACTTGCTCGGTCCGATCACTCTGGCGGCCTACACCTACATGGCGCTGGTTCCGTTCATTCAACCTCCCATAATCCGCCTGTTCACATCTAAGAGGGAACGGGCCATGGAGATGAAGACGGAATCCCGCGAAGTGTCGTTGCGGGCGCTGATTGCTTTCCCTCTGATGGCCTCCATAGTTGTCGGGCTGCTTGTGCCACAAGCAGCCCCTCTTATCGGCATGCTTATGTTCGGCAATCTGCTCGGCGTGACCGACGTTACACATAGGTTGGCGAGATCGGCGAGCACGGTGTTCATAGATGTACTGACGTTTCTTCTCGGGGTCACAGTGGGGGCGCTGATGTCGGCGGAGGTGTTTCTGAGGCCTCAGACCCTGGCCATCCTTGGACTGGCGGCATTGGCTTTCGCCATTTCCACCGCCGGAGGCCTGCTGATGGCAAAGTTCATGAACCTTTTCCTCAAAGAGAAGATAAACCCGATATTGGGAGCCGCAGGGGTCTCAGCGGTTCCAATGGCCGCCAGAGTGGCACAAAAAGTTGCGCAGGAGGCCAATCCCCGCAACTTCATTCTCATGCACGCCCTGGGGCCCAATATGGCCGGGGTGATTGCCACCTCGGTTGTCGCCGGACTGTTTCTTGAGATGTTATCTTAGCCCCTGATGCTCACGTTCCGGGCCAGAAGGTTCGGCAGTCAGGCGGGAGAGTTCGGCAAAGTCCTCCAAGGCAGGTAGCTTGACCGGGGCCGGATTCCTTGGGACTTAGAATTCACTTGCGGATCTGCGGCGTGACGTCGCAAGGCTAGCCGAGGCGCGCTTTGAATTGCCGGGGTTGTTCGTTCAGGCGTTCGGGGAGACGATCCCCGAACTGCTCGAAATGTGCCTGAATGGCGGGAGCCTCCGCCTTCCACGCTTCAGCATCGACGTTCAGCAACTCCCCAATATTCTGAGCGCTGATAGACAGCCCACTGAGATCAAGATCGTCCTTGTTGGGTAGCAGCCCGACAGGAGTCTTCCTGGCGCCGACCTGCTGGTCAACACGCTGACACATCCATTTCAGCACTCGCGCGTTATCGCCAAAACCCGGCCACAGGAATTTCCCGTCACCACCCTTGCGAAACCAGTTCACGTAGAAGACCCTTGGCGCTTTCGGCCCCAACCTGTCCCCCATATTCAGCCAGTGCTGGAAATAGTCGCCCATGTTATATCCGCAGAAGGGCTGCATCGCAAACGGGTCACGCCTGAGATTGCCAACGCTGCCGATATTGGCAGCTGTGGTTTCGGAAGAAGCGGTCGCACCGAGAAACACGCCATGATCCCAATCGAAGGCCTCGCAGACCAGGGGAACAACCCCTGCACGGCGTCCCCCGAAGATCAGGATGTCTATCGGGACTCCGTCCGGCTTTTCCCAGTCCTCGCAGATAGCTGGGCACTGTGACGCCGGAGCTGTGAATCGGGCATTCGGATGGGCAGCGGGCTCCTCTTTGTCCGGACTCCAGTCCCGGCCTGTCCAGTCGATGGCGTGCTGAGGCGGATCACCATCCATCCCCTCCCACCAGACATCCCCTTCATCCGTGAGAGCGCAGTTCGTGAAGATGGCATTGCTCTTCACTGTCTCCATGGCCATTGGATTCGACGCATAGGACGTGCCTGGTGCCACTCCGAAGAAGCCGGCTTCGGGATTGATTGCGTGGAGGCGGCCATCTGGCGCAACGCTCATCCATGCAATGTCGTCGCCAATGCATTCTGCTCGCCAACCCGGAATAGTAGGTCGCAGCATGGCGAGGTTCGTTTTTCCACAAGCGGAGGGGAATGCAGCAGCGATGTGATACTTGCGGCCATCCGGGTTTGTCAGGCGCATGATCAGCATGTGTTCTGCCATCCAGCCTTCTCGCTTCGCCATAGCCGAAGCGATGCGAAGGGCCAAGCACTTCTTACCCAGGAGAGCGTTTCCGCCATATCCGGAGCCGAACGACCAGATCAAGTTGTCGTCTGGGAATTGGCTGATGTATTTCTTTTCGATTGGGGCGCAGGGCCATGAGACATCGCGCTGTCCCTTCTCAAGCGGTGCGCCAATGGAGTGGAGACAGGGGACGAAGTCTCCGGCGCTGCCCAGTGCCTCCAAAACCTTGGCGCCAACGCGGGTCATGATGTGCATGTTGCATACGACATAGGCGCTGTCAGTGAGTTGGACGCCTATCTTCGCGAGGGGAGAG
>JAZFSU010000122.1:0-10866 GCA_036446335.1 Dehalococcoidia bacterium
AATACCATCGCCACGCCTCTGGCCGGAAACCCGGGCGGTCCCACACCTGCCGACTTCGATGTGGTCGGGTCGTTCTGGGAGATATCAACCACCGCGACCTACTCCGGGACCATCACAGTGTGCTTCACGTACGACCCGTCATCGGTGCACAGCGGGCTAGAGCTGGCGATCTTTCACTGGGACGGCGCACAGTGGGTCAACGTGACGACGTCCGTGGACACGGTCAACCACACGATCTGCGGTGAAGTCAGCAGCCTGTCACCGTTCTTCGCGGGAGGCACCTCGACTCTGACCGGAGACCGGCAGTCTTGTGACCGGTGCCACACCAGTACCGGTGCCAGCCCTCACGACTCGGTTGGCCCCACGGATTGCGCCCTCTGCCACGGAAGCAGCTTCAGTGGAAGCTGCGACAGCTGTCATGGCGCCCCGCCCACGACCGGCGCGCACACCACCCACTTTGGGGGCGACGCCAGCCAGGCATCCTACGGCGGGACTGACAACGTTTCCAGCGCGGCCGCATACATTTTCGAGTGCGGCACCTGCCACAGCATGGACTCGGCGGATCACAGGAACGGCACTGTGAATATCGAGCTGTACAATGCCAGTGCTCCACCGGGAAGCCTGAAGAGCATGAATCCGGTGACCGCCAGTTATACGCCCGGAGGAACGACACTAACCGACGTGGACGGGATAGACTACACCCTCGGCACGTGCGGTGATGTCTACTGCCACAGCAAGACGGACTGGTCGTCCCCCGATCCCATTTCCCAGCCGCTGGTTGCCCCGGATGGCTACCTGATGCTCAATGAATACGGCAACCTGGTATATGACCCGTATACCGTAACCGAGTTCAAGGTCTATTCATCGGTTGGCTGGGGAGACGCGCCGCTCGACTGCAACAGCTGTCATCGCAACAATCCACAGACCTTCTGGCCAGAGGTGCAGGCAGCGGTCGGCAACTCGCATGCCAACGTGGACGACTGGGGCTGGGAGAACCTCCATTCCTACGTCCACGGGTTCGACGCTCTGAATTGCCGATCGTGTCACTTCAGCACGGTGACCGACCCCATGACGTGGACCAGGGGTGCCGGTGACATCACCTACTATGACGACGTCCCCATAGCCAACAAGGCCAGCCACGCCAACGGCACAAAGGACGTGGCATTCGACACAGTCAACCCCGTCACGCTCAGAAGCACGTTTGATCTGAGCTCGATGACGTATGATCCAGCCACGAAAGTCTGTTATTCGGCGCCGTGCCATCTCAACCAGGAGAACCCGCAATGGGGCATTCCCTATCGATATGGATGGGGCTCGGCTGAGTGCGACCAGTGTCACCGATACGGTAGCCCCTTCCCGCCGAGTTACCCATGGCCACCAGCCGCCGGACCGAGCATGGCCCTGTCGGGCGCTATGGCCCCGATCGCCGGTGACGCCTCCACCCATCCGGGCGGTAGTCCCGCCGGCGAGTGCTCGACCTGCCACGTTGCCCATCGCTAAGCATTGAGGACGGACGAAGGCGCCTTCATCCGTCCTCCCCCTCGTTTTCCTCTCGGGCTACTTCTTCACGGGAAGACAGCCACAACCGCACGTTGCCTTCGGTGGTGTGGCCTTGGGTTCTTTCTTGCCTTTGTCCGCCATCGTCGCTACCTCCTTTCTTCCATCGTAGCCTGTCCCGGGCCCTGGGAAAGCTCTGCCTGGATGCGGCGAATTCTACTCACTAGGAGCATCTACTTTCTCGCCGACGCAGTCGCAAGGAGTGGGGACCGGTAGCCTGCACTCGTCTTCGGCCCCGGACGATATCCGGTTTGAGAGGTGTCTTTGATATCGTCCGAGGTCTTCCCGAAAGGCAATGAGATCCTGGATCGTCTGGTCGATTTCGCCAAGCTTTGTTTCCACCAGCGAGAGCAGACGACCCTGCAGGATGCCGCAACGTCCGTCAATCGCATATTCCACGATTTCTTTGATCTCTGACAGAGATAGCCCCAGCAGCTTCGCTCTCTTGATCAGTTGTAGCCGTTCCCTTTCGTTCCTGGTATAGAGCCTGTATCCGGACTCGCTTCTTCGTGGTGGGGGCAATAGCCCCACCTGTTCGTAGTACCTAATCGTCTTCGGGTTGAGACCAAGTTCTCTTGCCAGCTCTCCGATAGTCAATCCCGCATTCATCGCTTGCCTCCGACGACGTGTTGTCTCAATCGTACACATTCCAGTTACTGGAATGTCAAGGCTTTTTGGGCAGATTGCGAAACAACGCATTCAGGGGGATCTCAACCGGTTGCGGGGTCGCTTGACAACCTGGAAGCATTCTGATACAAGTTAAGAACATTAGTACTTTAGCATATTCTGAACTACTGTCCGCTGTGGGTGCAGGAGGAGGTCTGAAATGGTGGAAGACCAGATTTACGTCTATCACGCGGAGATGTGTAAGGTCCTCTCCCACCCGAAGAGACTGGAAGCGATCAACACTCTTCGAGACAAAGAGATGAGTGTCGGGGAGCTCGGGGAAAGACTGGGATTGGCTCCGGCTAATCTATCCCAGCATCTGGCCATGATGAGGGATCGCCACATCCTTGTGTCAAGGAAAGAGGGGAACGTCGTTTACTATCGCATAGCCAATCCCCGTATTCTTGAAGCGTTTGATCTGCTGCGGGAGATATTGTTTGAGCAGATCAGACAGGATGCAGCGCTGATCCACGGTAGAACAGGCTAGGTTGGAGGTGTTTTGATGGCGACCTTAAACAACGTCAACGTGGGCATGCTGGGGCAGGTTGTCAAAGAGGCGGAGACCGACAAGTCCAAGGTCAGGCGCTCTCAAAAGATCGAAGGCGAATGGCTTCTGGAGGATGGCGGACCCCAGTTCAGAGCAGAGGTGAGCTTCGAGGGCGGCAAGATAGTCATGGAGTCCGACCAGCCAACCGGCCTGGGTGGTGGCGGCACCAGGCCCGGCCCTCTGCATTATTGCTTTTTCGGCCTGATCTCCTGCTACACGGCTACCTTTGCCGCCATGGCCAGCCAGATGGGCATAGAGCTGAAAAGGCTGACCGCCAGGCTGGAGGGCGACCTGGACTTCTCCCGGGTCTTCGGCTTGTCGAAAGAACCGGTAATGGAGGAGATCCGCATTGTTCTACAGGTGGAGAGCGATGCTCCGCGGGAGAGGCTGGAGGAAGCAGCGCGGCTGGCTCATGAAAGGTGCCCGGCGGTATTCGCACTCACTGAGCAGGTGAAGTTGAATACCTCACTGGAGGTCAAGAAGTGAAACTCGGCATCATCCTCAATACCAATGACCCTGAGACCGCATGGAACGCGCTGCGTTTGGGAAGTGAGGCGATCAGCACCGGAAACGAGGCTAGCGTGTTCCTCCTTGGCAGCGGTGTGGAGGTGGAGAATATCAGGGACGGAACCTTCGACGTCGCAGGCACCCTGAAAAAGCTCCTCGATAGCGGTGGAAGGGTGCTGGCTTGCGGTACCTGCCTGACTGTGAGGCATCAGGGAGCAGGCGTGTGCCCCGTCTCAACCATGTCAGAGTTGGTGGGGATGATTTCCGAGTCGGACAAAGTGGTCAGCTTGGGTTGACATGGATGCTACGGGCGGACTCGTATGCCGGATAGGCGAAGAACAGGAGATCGCCACATCATCACATCGCGCATCGAATACCCGGCGGTCATAAACGCCTGCCGCTATCTGGGCGATAGCAAAGGTCTTTGCCTGCGCTGAGGCCGTTGGGCCGTTGGGGCCCCACTGTGGTATGATGCCGCTATCACTATTACGAGGGCAGAAGGGAGATTCCGATGGGTGAAGAAAGAACAATCTTTATGGTAATTCACTTGCTGTCAACACTCCTCATGGCGGCCCCGTTCTACATGCTGGTCATCGTCAACGAGCGGGGTCGCTTCGGCGTACCTCTTGGCTACTACACCGACCGCTACATGGAGAACATCATCCGCAACAACGCAGTGAGGTGCTACATCTTCCAGGGCACAATGGCAGCAAGCGGTCTAGCTCTGATCTATTACTCACCAGTACGAAGCTGGTCTTCTCTGGTCAACGAGCCGGCCATGGTTGTCAAATGGGTGGCTCTACTGATCTTGGTCAGCTTGCTCTCCTACATCCACTTCTACCTCCAGCCTCGCATCGAGGTGCTGATAAACCAACTGAAGCCTGACGAGCCTGCTCCCCCGGAGATCGGTCCGCAACTTAAACCCCTTCGCATGAGGAGGAAGATGCTCTCGGGTATCTGTCTTTTCCTGGTGTTGACCGCCCTCATCATGGGGATACGGGCAACATTCTTCTACGACTACTATCTGGCCGGAATCCTCGTTGCCGTGGCCGCCCTTTATGCCTGGAGGGTCTACCGCAAGCCGGTGCCACTGGGCTGGCTGTAGCCGGGCAACGTCAGGCGAAAGCGGCACATTGAGAACATCGGAGGCGTGACCAAGGCTCTAGGCAATTTCTTAGCAGCTTCTAACCCTTGTCTAATAAACCCGTCGCATCCTAGAAACTAGGGGACCCAAGATGTGTGGGGCGACCTCGAGCAAAAGAGTTCGAGGGAATCGAGGGAGCTCTCCCCCAGTTTGGAACGTGGAGGTGGAGAATGACCACCGAAGACAAGGCTGCAATACTAACCAGAGACAAGGCTGTAATACCGACTGAAGACAAGGCCACAGAAACCGCCAGGAGACGGTGGAACAGGACCGCTCGGCGCTATGACCGCCTGATGGCTGTTATGAACAGGTTGTTGCGCTTGAAGGAATGGCGGGAGTTCCTGTGGAGCAAGGTGGAAGGCACTCACATCCTGGAGATCGGGGTTGGCACCGGCAACAGCTTTGACTACTATCCTGCCGGTGCCGAAATAACCGCTGTTGACTTCAGCGAGGAGATGCTGGAACGCGCCAGGAATAGAGCCAGCAGGCAAGAGGTGAAGGTGCACCTGCAGCAAGCGGATGTGCAGAGTCTGCAGTACGAAGACAATACCTTCGATACGGTGGCAGCATCTTTGGTCTTCTGCTCCATTCCCGACCAAGTTCGTGGCATCAGGGAAGTTGAGAGGGTCTGCAAACAGGGTGGCAAGGTAGTAATACTCGAGCACGACTTCTGTGCCAACCGTGCCTTGTGCTGGGTTGTAAAACTCACCAATCCGTTAATAGTGCGGATGATCGGGTCAAACTTCAACCGGCGGCCAGTGGACAATGTGACCAAAAGCGATCTAACGATAGAACAGGTTACCAACATTCGGTTTCTGGCGGGCATCTTCAACTTCAAGTTGATTGAGGCGAGGAAGATCTGACCGTCTTCCTGGGCATACACGGCTGGCCGCGAATAGCGGCCGCGTTTGGAGGGAGGGGGAGAAATGGAATACGACTATGACGTGTTATTCGCGGAAATCCGCAAGGCGGGGCTCAATCCGCTGGGGTGCGTGTATACCTCCGTGAATAGGGTGTATGGACTTGCAGTTCGAGACCAACAGGCGTTGAAGGCCAGCCTGGTCGCTGAGAACTTCCGCTTTCACTACGAGAACAACACGTATTATCGCGGACTCTGCGAGGAACAGGGAGTGACTCCCTCCGATGTCAGCGGTATTGGCGACCTGACAAAGATTCCTGTAATACCGGTGAGCCAATACAAACAAACAGACTCACATAAGCTGCTGAGCATGGGACTGGATCAGATCGAGGTTGAGATGAGGAGCACCGGCACCAGCGGGATTCCAAGTGTATCGCGGCGGGACTCCGAAACGGTCACTCAGGGGATGCTCGCTGTCTGGGCAATGTACAGGGAGTTCTTCCGGTTCTCGAGGGGGGCGATACTGCTTCTGATGCCATCGCCTGATGAAGTGCCTGAAATGGGTATGATCAAGGTTTCGAATATGCTATCCGGTATGGTAGATACAAGCAGATTCATGGTGCAAGAAGGCTCCTTCAGGCCGGAAGAAGCTATTGCGCTTCTGGCGAAATGGGAGAACGTCCACACAAGACACATCGTTGGCCCGCCCTTCCTGGTACACAAACTCGTACGGTACCTCAAGAAGCACGATGTCCGTCTGAAACTGGACAGACAATCGAGGATCATCACCATGGGCGGGTGGAAGCGTTTCACCGGGATAGAGATTCCGCGAGAAGAATTTGACCACCAGTGCGCCGAGTATTTGGGAGTACAGCCAGATCAAATCCGGGATATTTACGGAATGATTGAGGTGAACATGGTGGCTATCGAGTGCAGTCATCATCGCAAGCACGTTCCTCCCTGGATTCATTGCAGTGCAAGAGAACTGGATGATTTCCGTCAGGAGGTCAACGGTGGAGGGCGTGGGGTCCTGGCAATAATAGACCCAACGTGCCTTGCCTACCCCGCGTATGTCATGACAGAGGACGTTGTGTATTTGGATGAGGCATCTTCGTGTCCCTGCGGAAGAAATGGACAGACGGTCAACATCATGGGACGGGTCACCGGGGCCGAAGTGGGGTGTTGTGCCATCAATCTGGATAAGGAAATGTACCCTTACGAGATGGAGAGTCTTGTATAGAGTCCGTGAGGACGGAATCGGGTTGCGGGATGGTGTGGGGCAGGATGACTCATTTGACAGTCCTCAATCGTAAAAGGCAGCCGCCGCTACCCAAATAGAAGTTCCTTAGTTCAATCGTCGGAGGGTTCCTTCTCTCTGCCGGTCCGCAATGAACAGGAGCTGACATGTACAACCGGTTGATCATTGATCACTTTTCCAACCCCAGAAACGTTGGGGAGATCGAGAATCCCGACGCCGAAATCATTATTGGCAACCCGGTGTGCGGCGACAAGGTGGTCTTCCACATGAACTGGGATGAGAAAAAGCGAGTTTCTGAGGTGAGGTTCAAAGCCTACGGATGTGCGACTACCATAGCGACTGCGAGCATATTCGGCGAGCATATCCGGGGCAAGACAAGTCAGGAGATTGCAGCGACGCCGGAAGGCCAGAAGAGCAGTATGCTGGGAGAGCTGGAGCCTTCTCAGCGTCATTGTCTGGACATACTGCACGCCCTGTTCACGCAAGTTCAGGAGGAGAGTGGGGCATCGTGATTCGGAGGTGCTTCGAGAATTGACCTGCCCTCTCCGTGCACCAGCCAGCGGTAGGTCTTCTCGATGCGGTCCCAGTTGTGCTCCCGATCCAGCGACCAGAATCGACCGATAAGGGATACGAGTTGCCCCAGGCCCAGTCGCTCGCACTCGGCCTCGATCTCACCCACGTATATCGCTCCGCTCTCCGGCTTCTCGCCGCGCCTGCCCAGCATCCCGTGGACGCAGACCTTCGGCACGCCGGTTCGCTTGGCCATGTCGAGCAAAGCCTTGAGGTGCTCTACCGATCCGTGGGAGCTGTAGAAGGAGATGATGCCCAGCAGGTGAAGGCGAGTACCGTCCCGCTTGGCGCCCTCCATCGCCCATAGGAAGGCCGGGTTCTCGAACAGGCTTCCGTCGTCGATTGCCCGCTCGATGCGCAGCCGGTCCGAGGGCACGATGCGCCCGGAGCCGATGTGCGTGTGACCCACCTCCGAGTTGCCTACCGTCTTTCCGGGCCGGCCCGGGACGGTGTTGGGCAGGCCCACGGCCTCCCCGGCAGCCTCGATGATGGTCGAGGAATGGGCGGCATGGAGCGCGTCCATAACCGGCGTCTCGGCCTCCAGTATCAGGTTGCCCCACGCGTCGTCATTCGCGCCCCATCCATCCAGGATGAGCAGGGCCACGCGCCGGGACTCTCCTCCTCCCAGCGCTCCCCCAGTGGCCAGAGACTCGCCTGTCATGGTGGCGGGCTTCGCGACGCCCAGCAAGTCCAGCACAGTGGGCGCTATGTCGACCAACGAACCTCCGTCGCGCACGCCCGCGCCAGGCAGGTGCGGCGCGACCAGGACGAAAGGCACCGGGCTGTCCGTGTGCCCTGTGTCGATCGTGCCGTCGGCATAGTACCATTTCTCAACCGTGCCGTGATCGGCCGTGACCAGCGCGGTGACCCCCATGTCCTTGGCGGCCTCGATCACACGCCCGAGCTGCGAGTCGACTGCTGAGACGGCCCGCTTGATGTTCTCCCGGTCCTCGCTGTGACCTATCACATCGACGTTGGCCCAGTTGACTATCAGCAAGGCGACCGCCGGGTCGCGCAGAGCCTCGATCGCGGCATCGGCCACGGCCTCAGCGCGCATCTCCGGCGGTGGGAGGAACCCTTCGAACTCGACGGAAGGCACGATTCGCCGTTCTTCGCCGGGGAAAGGATCGTTGGTCTTGCCGTTCAGGAAGTAGCTCAGGTGCACGGCCTTTTCTGATTCGACGATCTTCACATGACGCAGTCCCGCCTTGCCGACCGTCTCGTTCAGTGTGTCGGCGACCGCGCCCAGCGGCGGGAACGCGACGCGAACGTTCAGATCGGGGTGGTATTCAATCATGGTCGCCCAATGGGTGGCCATGGGCTCGCGGAGGAAGTGGGGGAAGTCCCCGGCTACGAACGCTTCCGTGAGCTCGATCTCGCGTTCGCCCCGAATGTCGTAGAATATGACGTAGTCGCCGTCGCTGATGCGTCCGACGGGCTGCCCGCCCGTGTCGACGATCACCATCGGTTCCATCGTCTCGTCATCCTCACCGGCACGATAGGCCGCGCGAACGGCTTCGGCCAGCGGGTAGGTCTTGCTGTCAGGCATTTGCCCCTCCGGAGTCTGTAGGTTGCAGTATCGAGCGGCTTACTTCACCGCATCCCTGTCGGCGCTGGCTATGTCGTGTACACAATCTTCGGCGTAGAGGTTGTCCTCATCCCGGTCATGGTTCGGATACCATACTTGGGCGAAGAACGGGTTCCTTTTTGCTTCCTCATCGCAATTCCATGGCGGGGGGACGCACTCGGGACACCAGTGCCCTGCCTTGAGAACCGTGAACGGCCTGCCGGCAAACTCGTGCCCAAGAGCGCATTTCCATTCCTGCGTCTGGTACATATCGCCGTTCCACTCCCTGGACAGGCACTCACCGCCCCTGAACTCCGCTGCGCCCAGCAGGTCCCCCAGGTCGAGCTTCTCCTTGGATTCATCGTATCCATGGTCAAGCTTCTGCCATTCGGGCTCGGGGTCCATCAGCGGCATGTTCACGCCCCAATCGGGGATCGACTCGAAGGTCTCGTAGTCCTTGTAGAACGCGGTGATCCGCTGGTCGCACCTGTTGTTGTACCAGTATGCCGTCCCGTTCCTGTGATTCTCACTGAGACCTCTCAACATATTGTGCGCAGACCGCTCGATCTTCTCCCGCATCTCCGGATCCCTCCTGCACTGGGCGGCCAGCTGCTTCATGTTCGCGGGCATGGTTTCTTCCAGGTCCTTCCAGTAGACGTCCAGCGAGTCCCTCCAGAAGTGCAGGTAGTCATTGAGGATGTGGCTGTCTTCGTAATACTGCATGTGGAAATTGCGAAGGGCGAACCATTTCCTTTCTGTGCAGGCCTCGACTCCCGACAGCCCGGTGAGCCGGTAGTTCATGTTCAAGTACTCGTAGGCGGTGCATCTCATGCCGGGCCCGCCGCCCATGTTGTAGACCCTGCGCCAGAAATCGGAATCTTCAGCAATATCGAGACAGCGAACGAGGCCATATCCGGCGTCTCTGGCCGTGACGTTCTCCATGAAAGAGTCGATCGGCTGATGGAACATTATTGGGTCCACCAGACTGACCTGCTCGCCATAGTCCATGGGCATGATGAAGGTCATGCGGAGCGACGCCCAGTGCTTGATCGCCGATTCCAGGACGGCCCTCTCGCCCGCGATCTTGGTCACCGCATAGAAGTCGAAAATGGAGGGCTTGAGCGGATCTCCCACTCTTCCGTAGTGTATGCTCTGAAGGCGGTCGCCGGTTGCCGCCACCGTCCCGGTGTAGACCAGCTTGATGCGTTCCGCGCCGTTGGGCTGTGCCTCGATGGCCCTGACGATGCTCTTTATGCCGTCGGTGTTGACCGCCTTGGCCATCTCGGGATAGTAGTCGGCCTGAGGCGAGATGAACGCCATCGCGTCAAGCACCCAGTCTGCTCCCCTAATCGCCTCCTCCACATCTTCGTAGCATGTTGCGTCACCCCAGACAACCTTGAACCCGTCGCCTTCCGCTACTCCCTTTCCCGGTATAGGCCCGATCCCGGCTTCCTTCTCGTACTCTCTAAGAAGCGCCTTGTTCTTCTCGGAAGGGCGCAGCAGAACGACTATGTCGTAGTCCTTCCTTCTTTTCCACAGCTCTTTGAAGGCTTCGTAGCCCATCGTACCTGAAGCCCCGAAAAGAGAAACTCTTTGTTTTCCCACATCTGATCTCCTGGTGTCTCGGTCCGTGGTCTCTCCCAATACTACCACATGGCGTGCATCCACAGCCAGGCGTTCCGGGCGATCACCTCGTTCTCGCGGCATCAGTCGGCAACTCACATCTATTGAACATCGCGCTTGGGGCAGTTAGAATGGGGGCGGTGACGTGGTGGGGAAAGCTGCGTGACCGCGACGGAGGGAAGATGCTTTTCTGGCTTGTGGCCCTGTTTGTTCTGACGCCGCTTGTTGAGCTGGTGATCCTTGTGTACATCGGAATGGCCATTGGCGCCGGGTACACCGTGCTCATTGTGGCAGTGACAGGTCTTGTCGGAGCCACCCTGGCCAAAAGCCAGGGCCTGGCGACGCTATCCAGGGCTCGAGGCAGCATTGAGCAGGGGGCCATTCCGTCCGGCGAGTTGTTCGAGGGGGCCCTGATTCTCGCCGGCGGCCTGATGCTGATGACGCCGGGGATAATCACGGATATTGCCGGGTTTCTGTTGTTGATCCCGCCATCAAGGCGTCTGGTTAGAAGGTGGCTCAGCAGCCAGATACGGAGCAAGATCGATAATGGCGATATCCAGCATTGGGA
>JAZFSU010000123.1:0-5816 GCA_036446335.1 Dehalococcoidia bacterium
CATAGCGTATGGGGACGCCAGGATCAGAAACTTCTCCTGGTCTCAGGATTGTCGGTCCACGATTGCCTGCTTGAAGGCCCTGGGGATGAGGGCTGATTTTGGTGGTGGCGGTGAGGTGACGATTCAGGGCGTGGGAGGAGATGGACTGAAAGAGGCTGAGGATGTTCTTGATGCCGGCAACAGTGGCACTACCATGCGCCTGCTGACCGGGCTGCTCGCTTCTCGCCCATTTCTGTCTATCATTACCGGAGACGAGTCATTGCGCTCCAGGCCTATGGGACGTATTATTGAGCCGCTCAGGTTAATGGGAGGCCAGGTGTGGGGCCGGGGGGGCGACTCTCGAGCCCCGCTGGTGATCAGGGGTGGGAACCTTCGTGGCGTTCGGCATGTTCTTCCAGTGGCCAGCGCTCAGTTGAAGTCAGCTTTGCTGCTAGCGGGTCTTTCTGCAGAAGGGGATACCGTGGTGGTGGAGCCAATGCCGTCCCGCGATCACACTGAGAGGCTGCTCGGTGCCATGGGCGCCAGTATCGAGGTTGATGGCGATACGATCAAATTGTCTCCGGGGATCCTGCATGCGGTGGACGTGGATGTGCCAGGGGACATCAGCGCGGCGGCTTTCTGGCTCGTAGCTGGCGCGCTTCATAATGAGGCGAAGATCACGATACGCGGAGTGGGCCTCAATCCGACGAGGAGCGGAGTGATTGATGTGCTGCAATCCATGGGAGCTAATTTGAGGGTTGAGAACAACAGGGTTGTTGGAGGAGAGCCAATAGCTGACTTGCATGTGGAGTCGAGTTCGCTGACTGGCGTGGAAATAGGCGGAGAGGTTATCCCCAGGATGATTGACGAGATTCCGCTGATTGCGCTGTGTGGGGCTATGGCGCGGGGCAAGACGGTGATAAGGGATGCGCGGGAGCTCAGGGTCAAGGAGAGTGACAGGATCAGCACCACCGCCGGTGAGCTCTCAAAGATGGGTGTGAGAGTTGACGAGCTCCCGGATGGTATGGTTGTTCATGGCGGGGAGAGGGTGCTTGGCGCCGAATGTGATAGCCACGGGGACCATCGCTTGGCGATGGTGCTCGGTATTGCCGGACTCATTGCCGATGGGGAGACAGCGATTGACAATGCGGATGTGGCGGACGTATCGTACTCTGAGTTCTGGAGCGATCTAGAGCAGATTAGCGTCAATTAGCGGGGGGCGCGGGCAAGGGAGTTGTTGGTGAACACTGAGTTGATTCATGTCGGCTTCGGCAACATCCTGGCGATGAACAAAGTGGTTGCCATTGTCTCACCAGGATCGGCGCCGATCAAGCGCCTCGTGGAACAGGTGGGTGGTCGGGGCATGTTGATTGATCTGACGAATGGAAAGAAGACGAAGGCGATTATCATTATGGACAGCGGTCATATGGCTCTTACTGCCATAAGCTCCAAGACCATCGCTAACAGGGTCGAGGCCAGCCGCGATGGCTCATTCTTGGGGCAGACGAAGGGTCGGAGGGAGCGGGACAGTGAAGCCGACTGAAGGGACGAGCCCTTTGCTCGTTGTGCTATCGGGTCCGTCGGGAGTGGGCAAGGATGCTGTTCTAACTGGCATGAGATTGTCGGGACCCCCCTTCTACTTCGCGGTCACTATGACGACGAGGCCTCAACGAGCTGGGGAAGAAGATGGGGTGGACTATCGGTTCGTGTCCAAGTCCAGATTTGAACAGATGGTCCGTGATGGCGAGCTATTGGAGTGGGCGAACGTCTACGGCAATCTGTACGGCGTCCCGAAAACCGGGATACGGGAGGCTCTGGCGAAGGGACAGAATGCCATCGTGAAGGTGGATGTTCAGGGGGCAGCCACGATCCGAAGCATGCATCCTGGGGCGGTGTTGATCTTCCTGGCACCGCCTTCAATGAGCGAGCTGGAAAAGCGGCTCAAACAGCGCAAGACCGAATTCGGCGTCGATTTGTCGCTGAGAATGAATGCTGCCAGGGAAGAGATGAACAGCCTGAGCATGTTCGACTACATAGTGGTGAACCACCAGGACGGGGTTGAGTCCGTCACGTCGCAGATCGAGTGTATTGTCACCGCCGAGAAGTGCAGGGTGAAGCCAAGATCAGTTGATCTGTAGAGGAGTCCGAGGCGGGCGAATTGGCGAGCTTCACGTGTCACGATTTCGATCTCAGCGTCCACAAATGACCTGACCAGGAGAGGTGCCCAGTGCCCGGCGACGAAGTGGCACGTCAAACTAATTGTGCGGGGGAGTGATCGGCGATGGAGAAGGAAGAAAGGGTCAGCTCGCGCAAGCCAGGCGATCGAGTTGTGCGTGTCCATACCCGCAGGCCTCGGAGGAGGCTCCGAATGGCACCGGACGTCCCTGCGTTCGTCAGATTCCTTCGGGAGATGGCGTCGCGGACTCCCCTGGTAAAGGTTTTGGTTGCTCTGCTGGTGCTCTGGTTGCTCGCTGCCTGGGGCATATATGAAGCTGAAAAGGGGGCAGGGGCACAGATAGACTCCTATGGGCAGGCTCTGTGGTGGTGTTTTGCAGCCATGCAGACGCAGGGCGCGAATAGCCCGGGGCCTGTCACCGCAGTTGGGATGACCATTGGTGCGATCTGGTCGATTGTCAGCACCATCGGGCTCTTCGGCGTGATAATCGGCACTCTCTATGCCTACTACATGGTCCCGAGGTACCGTCCCTACAGACGCATCATCGGCGCCCTCGAGTACAACTTGGAGAAGATGCAGGAGCTGTCAGCGGAGGAGTTGGAGGTGCTGAAGGATACCCTGGCACGGGTCATAGACAGCCGGATGCAGGAGCTGAAAAGAGAGGCCTCGAATCAGTGAAAAGGTGTTCGACCGTAGCTGGATATGGCGATCTCGATGTTGAGATAGCAGATCAAGGGCGTTAGGGCCCGGGCCTCTTCTTCTTCCGCTTCTCCGCCACCTTTAGCCGCATCAGCGAGCGCATCATGGCTGCCTGAGCGCCGGCGAGATCCGCGTCTGTCGAAGGCGACTTCATCCTCTCGTCAGCTCGACGCTTTGCGTCCTCCACGCGGTCAAGGTCGATCTCATCGGCCCGCTCAGCGGTGTCGGCAAGGATCACCACTTTGTCTCCGCGTACCTCAAGGAAGCCGCCGCTGACAAAGATTGACTCTTCCTCGCCATCCTTTCGCACAATCAGCTCGCCCGGCTGCAACATGGTCATCAAGGGGGCGTGCTGAGGCAGGATGCCGAGCTGTCCCTCGACGCCCGGCGGCACGACCACGTCGACCTCTTCAGAATAGACTACGCGCTCAGCTGTGACTATCTCAAGCTTCAAATTCGCCATGTCTCATGTGCTCCTTGGACTTGAAGGCCGCGTGTGCCCCTCTGAGCAACGCACGGAGCTACTCAGCAAGCTTCTTTGCCTTCTCGACTGCCTCGTCTATGCCGCCTACCATGAAGAATGCCTGTTCCGGCAGGTCATCGTGCTTGCCGTCGAGGATTTCCTTGAATCCGCGCACCGTTTCCTTTATTGGTACGTATTTGCCCGGGATGTTGGTGAAGGTCTCTGCGACGAACATGGGCTGGGACAAGAAGCGCTGAATCTTGCGAGCGCGTGCCACTATGATCTTGTCCTCATCGCTCAGCTCCTCGACTCCCAGAATGGCGATGATGTCCTGAAGGTCTTTGTAGCGCTGCAAGACGCCCTGAATTCCGCGCGTCACCTGGTAGTGCTCCTCGCCGACAATGAGGGGATCGAGAATCCGCGACGTTGACGCGAGGGGATCGACGGCAGGGTAGATGCCCTGAGCTGCAATGGAGCGCTCGAGAGCAACAACGGCGTCCAAATGCCCAAACGTGGTGACGATTCCCGGATCGGTGTAGTCGTCAGCAGGGACGTAGATAGCCTGGAACGAGGTAATGGAGCCCTTCTTTGTCGAGGTGATCCTCTCTTCCAGCTCGCCCATCTCTGTTGCCAGAGTGGGCTGATATCCGACTGCGGAGGGCATCCTGCCGAGAAGTGCCGAGACTTCCATGCCTGCCAGGATGTAGCGGTAAATGTTGTCAATGAAAATGAGAACGTCCTGTCCTTCCGTGTCCCTGAAGTACTCGGCCATAGTCAGACCGGTGAGCCCGATGCGGAGCCGCACTCCTGGCGGCTCGTTCATCTGGCCGAATACCATAACCACCTTATCGATTACTCCGGATTCCTTCATCTCGTTCCAGAGGTCGTTGCCCTCTCGTGATCGCTCGCCAACCCCGGCGAATACGGAGTAGCCACCGTGCTCCGCGGCGATGTTCCGGATGAGCTCCAGGATGACGACTGTCTTACCCACGCCTGCGCCGCCGTAGGCCCCGATCTTGCCTCCCTTGGTGAATGGAGTCACGAGGTCCATCACTTTGATACCGGTCTCCAGCATCTCGGTGGAGGTTTCCTGGTCAACGAATGGGGGTGGAGCGCGGTGGATTGGCCAGCGCTCCTTGGTGTTGACGGGCCCGAGGTTATCCAGTGGCTGTCCCTCGATATTGAACAGGCGTCCGAGGGTTTCCTTGCCCACGGGAACCGAGATGGCAGCTCCGGTGTCGATGGCTTCAGCGCCGCGTTGAATGCCATCAGTCGGCGCGAGCGCCAGGCAACGTGCCCAGTTGTTCCCGATGTGGTGCTGTGTTTCCAGGACCACTTTGCCGCCAGCGACGGAGATCTCGATCGCGTTGTTGAGCGCCGGCAACTGGTCCGGTGGGAACTCGACATCTACGACGGTTCCAATTATCTGAGCTACTCTACCTTTTGCCATTGTGGCCTCCTGATTAGCCTACAGTGTTACTCTTGCACAATCCCGCCGGCGATATCGAGGAGTTCCTTGGTGATCAGCTCCTGGCGCGCCTTGTTGAGGGTCAGGGTGAGTTCCTCGATCATGTCGCTGGCATTCTCGGTCGCGTTGCGCATGGCGACCATTCTGGCTGATTGCTCGCTTGCGATGGCTTCGAGTATTGCGTGATAGATCTGCATCTCGACATAACGAGGCAGGAGTTGGTCGAGTACCGCCGCCGGCGAGGGTTCGTAGATATAGTCAATATTCGCTGTCTGCGCCAGAGATGCCGGCTCAATGGGCAGAAGCTCTTGGAGTACAGGCTGCTGATTCATTGTCGTGACAAACTGAGAGTAGGCCAGGTAGACCTGGTCAACTGCTCCGTTTTGGTAGTCATCGATAACGCAACGTGATATGGGAAGGGTGTCCAGCAGAGAAGGGCGATCGCCAAGATCCATGAACTCAGCGGCTATGGTCTGGCGGTATCTTGACATAAAGACCCGCCCCTTCTTCCCCACCGTGATGAACGACACCGGAACGTTCAGTTCACCGACGAAGCTCATCGTCTTGCGGTTGATGTTGGCATTCAGGCCGCCGCAGAGGCCCCGGTCAGGAGTTACATGGACAATAGCGGCGCGCTTGACATCTCTTCGTTGGAGCAGCGGATGAAGCTCTTCAGCCGCCTGGGGCTGGGCGGCGAGGTCGCCGAGGACCTCACGCATCTTGTCCGCGTACGGGCGCGTGGCCAGGACGCGGTTCTGGGCCTGCTTCATTTTGGAGGCGGCGATCATTTCCATGGCCTTGGTGATCTTGGCCGTGCTCTGAACGGACTTGATGCGGCGCCTTATAACGCGAATCGGAATCATGAGTCTTGCATCTCAATCTGTCAGGATAGTGTCTGTTTGAACTCAGTGATGGCCTTCTTGAGGGCCTCCTCGTTGGCATCGGAAATTAGCTTGTCTGTGGCGATTGCCTTTCCGATTTCGGGGTGAGTGGCGCCCATGAACTTGTGGAAGGCTTCCTCCGCCGAGGCT
>JAZFSU010000124.1:0-6951 GCA_036446335.1 Dehalococcoidia bacterium
CCTGGACCGAAGTGCTGCCGTTCAGATACCTGGGCATCTTCGCCACGATCGGTGTCGCCTATGCCGGACTGCTTTCCCTGTTCTTTCTCCCCGCCCTGCTCTCCAGGGTGAAGTTGCCCGCAAACACCTCGGAAGTCAGGAGGAGCCGCTTGCCCGGGGCGATTCTGGCACTGTCCCGACAGAGGGCGCTGGTCGCCATCCTCTTTGTGGCAATTGTGGGCGCGTCCGCCTTCTACGTCCCGAGGATACAGATCGTATCCGATCAGCTGTTGTGGTTCAAGGAGAATTCCGAGACGAGACGGGTCTACAACACCATCGAAGAGCACTTCGGCGGTGCGTCCCCTTTGATCGGAGAGATAGCCTCCGAGCAAGGGCAAGCTGGACTGATGGACAGTCAGTTCGCCAATGAAGTGCTGGCGACAGAGAGAGAGCTTGAGGGTCTGCCAGGCGTGAGAAGCGTGTTCTCGATATTCGACCTCACGAAGGCTGTGAACAAGATGACCACCGGCCAGGATGCGTACCCCGATGATCCCGCCGTGCTGCAGGCGGTCCTGGCGCCAACCGGCAGCGCAGACATGACTGCGTGGTTGCAGAACTGGGTGGCTGCGGATGGCTTTCGCATGATGATCAGAACGGAGGAGCTCGGTTCTGAGGACATCGAACGGCTGGAGAGATTCGTCGAGGACAATGACCATACGATTCGGGTGATAACTGGCATGTCCATGCTGTTCGACGAGATGAACACGCTGGTGACCCAGAGCCAGATCCGCAGTCTGGCACTGGCATTCGGGCTGATCCTGCTCGTGCTCCTTGTGGCCTACCGGAGGCTAACCCCGGCCCTCTTATGTCTACTGCCAATAATGATCACGGTCATCGGCATTCTCGGGTTCCTCGCGATGAGCGGGATGCATCTTCAAATAGTCACCGCCATGCTGTCCGCCATCTGCATCGGTGTGGGTGTGGACTACGGCATACACATGATCTCGGCAATCCAATCCTTTCGCGACAGAGGTCTGGACAGACGCCAGGCGGTGACATCCGCAATATCCGTCGTCTCGGCACCCGTACTTGCCAACGCCCTGGGAATCACTCTTGGCCTGTCCACCCTGTTCTTCGCTCCCCTGAAGGCGTACACAGACGCGGCGGCGGTCATCAGCCTGGCAATGGTCCTCTCTGCCATGGGGGCACTACTCCTCATCCCCGTTCTGTACTCGCTGAGAGTGGGAACCCCTGCGGAGCCCAAACACCATGACCACTCCAGCGTGCGTTCAGCGGACGACGAGGTCTATGACATCGAGGACGAGAAGGAACTGGTGCGATCGGGCTAGGTCGAACTGGTCTTCGGCCCGTTGTCGGCGGTTTCTAGAGCGATGCTCAGCGATCGAACACTATCTCCAGGTTCCAGGTAGCGCGCATGGTGAAGACCTCCACTGGCAACAGGCCGCCGCTCGCAGTCATCGTCCTGCTACTATGCCTTCCCGTCGCCATCGTGCTGGCGCTACTGGGTTTCGCTGGTGGCCACATTGGACGATACGTCGTCAACGCGGAAATCACGGCAATAACGCTGAGAGAGGTCAGCCTGAGCCAGCTTGAGGTAGCCGCTACGGTGAAGGTGGAGAACGTCATGCCAATTGGGATCACCGTTGACAGAATCGCATATAACGTCTACTTCCTGCAGAACGACGATTGGATATACCTCGGCCAGGCGGAGAGGACCGAGGATATCGTCGTTCCCGGGCGAGGAACAACCACCGTTGAGATTTCACATGAGGTGAGGACTCTGTCAGCTGCCACGATGCTGTTGGAGGCAATACGCCAGATGGGGCAGGTCGACATGATGCTGAGCGGCTCCGCAGAGATCGCATTCGGGCCACTAAGCCTGGGTGTCCCTTTCGAACGCACCCGCACTCTGAGTCTACGGCCTGGCCAAGACTACAAGATCCTAGAGCACGTAGTACTTGGGCGCCAGAGTCGCGATGATGTTGCCCTGGCCGATTCTCAGGCAAGGCGATTGGTGGTACGAATTTCCCCCCATGCATCGTCCCAATGAGCTATTGCGCAACCGACGTCCCTGCGCTAAGGTCGATGTATGATGTCTACAAGCGACAGCGAGTTGCTCGCTATCGTGTTTGGACATGACCTGGGCTGCGCGGCGTCAGCCGGTCTACAAGCAACCGGGTACCCGGCTCAGCGCAGCAACTTCCAGTGGTCGACGTGGCATGAGCGAGGAAGGAAGCCGGATACGTGGATACCACTCAGATTGTAAGCATCAGCCTGATCGGCGTTGCCGGGATTCTACTGGTGGGAATTGTCGGCTTTCTGTTGGGATCACGCGTCCGCAGCTACATACAGTCCCGAGGAAAGGACAAGGCAACAGTGAGTGAAGAGTCAACGCAAGGTGGATTGCCTCTGCGCCAATCCAGCGGTTCAAGGCCGAGCAGTTGCCCCAAGTGTCACAGCAAGTTGGGTAGTGTCAAATCCGATCTGCATTTCGCCATCTCATGGTTCAAGCCCGAGGAACAAGCGGAGGTCAGTAGTGACTCGGGCGGGGTAGAACTGAACAACATCGATGAGCTTATTGGGGCAATGAAGGTACTTGAGAAACTGGATGTCGAAACCGAACGCGAGTAGACGACCCCTGGCTGAGGTCGCATTGGCGCGGCATCCCTGCCCTAGTGACAATGCTGCATTGCATCCCAGCGAGGCTGCGGAGAAGACCGCCGCAGACTCAATCGGGACGAGCCCCAAATAACCAGCCGCTCAAGCCTGCACCCGAGACTCTACCGCAGGGCATATCCATCCCCATCAAGTGCCGCCTTCTCCTCCGCGACGAGCTTCTTCAGGTGCATGAGAATCTGCATCTCGGCAAGCCCGACCAGGCTGGGGTCCAGCTCGGGATATATGTCCCTTACCACCGCAGTCAGGCTACTTTTCCCAAGCCTGAGGCACGACAAAATCTGCTGCTCCCTCTCCAGGCGATGAGCTATCAACTCATTGATCTTGCGTTCCGGCTCTCGCACGACAGGCCCGTGACCGGGGCAAATCAGGCGAATTCGATAGTCGAGCAGTCTCTTCAGGGAATCGATATACCGACCCATGTCGCCGTCAGAGGCATCGATGACAGTCGTGCCCATGCCTAGGACGTGATCGCCGGTGAAAAGCACCTCCTGGCCCTCCAGATAGATGCACATGTTGCCTGCGGTATGCCCCGGCGTGTGGATCATCTGCAAGCTGATGCCCCCGATGTCCACGGTATCCCCATCCTCAACGAGCGTATCGGCAACGAGCTGATTCGCCCTCGCCTGCGCATCGGCCTGAGAGTGCAGCACGATCCTGGCGCCGGTGGCCTCACTGATCGCACGACACCCGCCGATGTGGTCCGGATGCGGATGAGTTATCAGGATGTACGCCAGCATAGACGGTGCCAAACGCTCGATGTGGTCGACAATGGGGCCCACCAGCTCTGTATTGTGATATCCCGAGTCTATCAGCGCCGCCTGCTCCCCAACCACCAGATACACGTTCGGCGCATACACCCCCATCAGGGTGCGGGTAGCCTCGTCAATGGCGTAGACGCCGGGAGCTATCTCCACTCAAATCCACCGTCGTTATGTCAATATACCGACGCACGAACAGCCTACTGTTCGGTCGTCGTCTCTTCCTCAACAAGTGGCCCAGTTTCCGCGCCGATCGGATCGACCGAGGCTGCTACCGCACTCTGCCTGGCCCGCACAATCACAGACAGCAGTATCGATCCAAGCAGCACGCTGGCGACCACACCCAAAGCAATCCCCACGGGCATCTCGTAGAACTCGGCGATCACCATCTTCACGCCGATGAAAAACAGCACCATGACCAGCCCCTGGTTCAGATACCTGAACATCCCTATGATCCCCGCCAACGCGAAGTACAGGGCGCGCAATCCCAGTATGGCACACACATTCGAGCTGTACACGATGAACGGATCCAGTGTGATTCCAAGGACAGCAGGTATCGAATCGGTGGCAAACATCACATCCGTGGTTTCGACCACCAATACGACGATGAACAATGGCGTCGCGATGCGGCGCCCTGCCCTCCTGACAAAGAACTTGTCACCCTCGTAACTGTCCGACACCGGCAGAAAACGGCGGACCAGCCGCAGGATAGGATTTCTCTCGGGATCTACCTTCCTCTCCTTCTGCCTGGCCATCCTGACCGCGGTCAGCATCAGAAACGCCCCGAACAGATACATCACAGGACTAAAGGCTTCGATGAGAGCAATGCCCGCCAGAATAAACGCCAACCGCATCACGATTGCGCCCAGGATGCCCCAGAAGAGGACTCTGTGCTGAAGGGCGCTGGGCACTGCGAAATACGAGAAGATCATCAGGAAGACGAAGAGGTTGTCCACACTGAGAGACTTCTCTATCAAGTAGGCGGTCAGAAACTGAAGGGCAACATCGTCGCCGCGCCAGAAGTATATCCCCAGGTTGAACAGCAGCGACAGGGCTATCCAGAAGCCTGTCCACAAGAGCGATTCCTTGACGCTGACGACATGCGCCTTGCGATGAAAGACCTTGAGGTCCAGGATCAACATCGCGAGCACGAACACGTTGAAGCCGACCCACATCAGCACCTGGCTAGACATCCTTACCCTGCCCTACTCTCCGCTCCAAAGGCTGTTCCAGGACCCGGTCGCCTGACTACAAGAAGGACCCCCGTGGATTCGGTGTGGCCCCAGGCCGCGACTCTTGATCGCGCCACCTGCGTAATGTTACAGGACGTGGGCTCTTTTGTCACGATGCCACCGTTCCCGATGTTCTCTGATAACACAACACGGGACCTGTAGTGCTTGCAGGTCCCGTCTCAGAAACAACTCGACAGATGACACTCAGGACATCGGACTTCTTCGCAACCCCTAAGAGAACACACCGTCCTTCTTGAGTTGTCGCAGGATCTTTGATATTCCCTGCTCCTCTACGAAATGCGTCGTGTAGTCGCCATTCTTGAAGGACTCATTGTCCAGAGCCACTATATGGAACGGGATGTTGGTCTTGACTCCTTCGATTCGATACTCCCTGACGGCCCTCGCCATTGTGGCGATGGCCTCCTCGCGCGTGCGGCCCCAGGTCAACAGCTTAGCGATCATGGGGTCATATTGAAACGGAATTGCATAGCCGGCATACACGCCGCCGTCAACCCTCACTCCGTAGCCACCGGGCGGATCGTAAGCCGTGATCGTGCCGGGAGCCGGCATGAAATCCTTGAACGGGTCCTCGGCGTTGATCCTGCACTCAATGCTCCAGCCACTGACCTCAATGTCGTCCTGGCCGTAGCCAAGCTCTTCGCCGGCGGCTATCCTGATCTGCTCCTTCACCAGATTGATCCCGGTTATCAACTCCGTGAGCGGATGCTCCACCTGAAGCCGGGTGTTGCACTCGTTGAAGTAGTAGTCGTTGTCGTCCATGGAATAGATGAACTCGACGGTCAGCGCGTTGACGTAACTGAGCAACTTGGCGATCCGGACTGCCGTGGCGCCCATTCGCGCTCGCAACTCGGGCGTCATTATCGGCGATGGCCCTTCCTCGATGAGCTTCTGATACCTTCTCTGAATCGAGCATTCCCGATCGCTCACGTAGACGATGTTGCCCTTCTTGTCTGCCAGAATCTGGAATTCGATGTGCTTCGCCTTTGCAACATACTTCTCCAGGTAGAACGCAGGCATCCCAAAGGCCTCGCTCCCCAGAGACTTGGCGTATTCCATCGCTGCGGCCAACTCTTCCCCGCTATTGGCCACCTTGATGCCTATCCCGCCTCCAGCGCCGCTCGGCTTGACTATCACCGGATACCCGATGCTCCCCGCAATATCGAAGGCCCTGGAAACACCGCTCTCATCGTCGATGGCGCCATCGGACCCCGGCACAATGGGAATGCCGTTCTCCTTCATCAAGTCACGAGCCTTGTGCTTTGGTTTCGCCGCGTTCATCGACTTGCTGGAAGGCCCGATGAACTCGATGCCCGTGGCTTCGCATTCCTCGACGAACTTCGGATTCTCGGCCAGGAAGCCGTACCCCGGATAGATAGCTTCAGCGCCTGATTGCTTCGCTGCGTCGAGTATCTTCTCGATGTTCAGGTAGCTGGCGCCAGGCTCAGGGTCACCCAGAGGGTAGGCTTCATCCGCGTGTTTCACGAAGAGAGCTTCGGCATCCGCATCCGAGTAGACCGCAACCGAGCCAATGCCCATCTCACGGCATTCTCTCACGGCTCTCAGGGCGATCTCCCCCCGGTTAGCGACAAGAATCTTCTTGAACACGGTGCGCTTCCTCTCTCCCCCGTCCGGAATCCCTAGTCCTCCTCGATAACAACCAGGACCTCTCCGGTCTCCACTGTCTGCTCCACTTTGACTTTGACCTCGGTCACCGTCCCGTCTACAGGCGACAGAATCGGATTCTGCATCTTCATGGACTGCAAGCTGCAGAGTTCCTGGTCCTCCTCCACCTTGTCCCCAACGTTGACCTTGACACTGACGATCTTGCCCGGTATCGGAGCCTCGACGGCTTCTTTGCCCATTCTGTCTGATCCTCCTTCTACACGTCTTGTTCCTGCCAACGATTGGCTTCATTCACAGCATCAGGCTGCAATGTTCCCCGGCTTCGACGTCGTGGCACTGCGCCGGCAGAAACTTCAAGCCAGTCTACATCCGTACCATTCGGGTGTCAACCGGCGTTACTCGTGAGACGCGAACAGCGCCACCCGTCGTCCGACTGTCGCTTCACGTTTCGGAAGCGCGGCCTGGAATGGTCGTCGGACTGTATGGTAAACTGCAGTCACACACATCAATTGTGATTGCCATGCCTTGCGACGCTATAATATGCGATTGGAACGGGACAATCATCGAGTACCGGGACGAGAAACCCCTGCTCGATCACATAGCCACGGATGTGTTCAAGTCCTGTGTTCCATTCAGAC
>JAZFSU010000125.1:0-3458 GCA_036446335.1 Dehalococcoidia bacterium
GCCGCCTGCGGGACGAACGAGAGTCCTCGATACTCTACATCACCCACGACCTCGCCGTCGCCGCCGAACTGTGCGATCGTATCGGCGTCATGTACGCCGCCAGCCTGTGCGAACTGGCCGCCACCGAAGAACTCTTCGACGCGCCGCTGCACCCGTACACCCGCGCCCTGATGGCGGCCGTTCCCAAGCCGGGAGAGGAGCCGCGGGCAATCGGCGGCTTTGTCGCCGATGCGATCGACCCGCCGCCGGGTTGCCGCTTCCACCCTCGCTGTTCCGAGGTGATGGCCGTCTGCCGTGAGCGAGACCCGGTGCTCGTCGAGATTCACCCGGGACACTCGGTCGCCTGCCATCTTTACAGTGGAGAGAAAGTTGCCGACACTGCTTGAGACCCGAGACCTGAAGACCCACTTCCCGATCCTGCAGGGGATTCTGAGGAGGCCGGTCGGCGCCGTCAAGGCAGTTGACCGCGTCAACCTGACGGTCGAGCGCGGCCAGTGGATGGGCCTCGTCGGCGAGTCCGGCTGCGGCAAGACGACCCTCGCCAAGACACTGCTCCGCCTGCTGAAACCTACATCCGGGCACATCTACTACAGTCTGCCGGACGACGTCCGTGAGGAGATTGGGACACTGGAGGCATCGGGAGATGGTTCACAGAGGTTACGCGAGCTTATGCATGAGTACGACCTGGCGACCTTCTCTGGAGGTAGACTGAAGGCCATGCGTCGCGAGATGCAACTCGTGCACCAGGACCCTCACACCTCGCTGAACCCGAGAATGAGGATTCGAAGCATCGTCGGGGAACCGTTGGCCGTCCACCGGATCATGTCAGGAAGGGAATCGACCGAGAGAGTCGCCGAGATTCTCGAACTGGTCGGGCTGGCCACCAGCCACATGAACCGCTACCCGCACGAATTCAGCGGCGGCCAGCGGCAGCGTGTCGCCAAAGCCCGGGCGCTGGCGACCAATCCTGGCTTCATCGTCTTCGACGAGCCGACCTCGGCACTCGACGTCTCGGTGCAAGCGCAGATTCTCCAGTTGCTCGGCCGGCTGCGGAGCGACCACGACCTCACCTATCTGTACATAACACACAACCTGACGGTTGCCGAGAGTGTCTGCGACCGGATCGCGGTGATGTACCTTGGTAAGTTCGTCGAGGTGGGTGACCCCGCTGATATCTTCCGCGCGCCGCGCCATCCCTATTCTCAGGCGCTGGTCCTCTCCACACCAATAGCCGACCCCAAGAGAAAGAGAGGCAGGATCGTGCTGCCAGGGGAAGTCCCCAGTCCGGCAAATCCTCCCGCGGGCTGTCGGTTTCACCCACGATGCACCCGTGCTACCGGCGAATGTGAAACCGAGGAACCTCCGCTGGAGACCGCTGACGGCAATCACGCCGTAGCCTGCTGGCATCCATTGGACTGAGGGGGGGGGTGGATGGGATGGACGCTTCAGGGGTGTGTGGCGTCTGCACAGACGGCTGCCGCTACGATGTAGACGTTACGGCCAGGGTGAGGCGAGCTGTGGAGCTTTTCGGTAGGTAGCTGCCCGTTGGCTGCGCCGGGATGCTGAGGCACAAGGAGAGTCTGTGGGCGTTGTCGCCCACATCGGGAAGAAACTGAGAAAGGAGGTGAGCTATGGAAGCGTACTGTGTGAAGTGTCGTGCCAAGAGAGAGATGAGCAACGCCAAGGCCATCACCATGAAGAATGGCAAGCTGGCGACTCAAGGCGTCTGCCCGAAATGTGGCACGAAGATGTTCCGCATCGGCAAAGCCTGAGATAATACCTCTGGCAATCCGGAGATTGTAGAGGCCGGGTATCACTGCGTACCCGGCCTCTTTGTGTCAGGACCGCTTGACCGGCCGAGAAAGGTCCGCCCGATCTCGCGCCTGGACACTAGGCGTGGGATGCTCAAGTAAGAAAGGAACCATAGTAGCCACCTCACGCAGCCGCGGCGATGGTCGGCCAGCCGGATCCAGTCATCGTATTGAAGGCTTGCAGCCATCAGTCAAATGGAGGGAGGATCGCTATGCCTGATGATCCTGCGAATGGTCTCGTGGCTGACGTTGAAGTCACGGGCCAGAACCCTCAGGCTGTCGTCTCTGTGACGCTCTGCAATGCGGGGCCACGCTGACTGCGGTATCTTCCGCCCTGGTACCGCCACAGGATTGACCCGTGGACAGAGCGCCGTGATATCATAGGCCGTGTACCGCACTTCGGAACCCGACCCCCCTCGGGGTCGCCAGCAATAGCTCTGGCGTGACACTCGAAACTGAGCTTGAAGAAGGGCTCCAGTTCCCGCCTCGGTCTGACCACAACAACCATGCCACCGGTATCCAGCTTCACTTCCTCAAAAAGCGCCCTTTCCAGCCACGCCAATTCGACGCCTTGACACAATCGGCACATGCCCCTGGACTGTGAGAACTGCTCTCGCGAGAGGGGATTGCCCGTGAATATGCGATTGATGAAAGTCGTCTTCCGTCTGTTCTTGCCCCAGGTCCGGCAGCCGAGCGGGTTCGTGGGAGACGGGTAATGGGTCGCGGTATGGCGCGGCAGAACAGGGAATCCAATGACTGGACAGTATCGCTTCTGGATGTGCTGCCGACCGACCGCATACTGGAGGTTGGCTTCGGACCGGGAGCAGCGGTCAAGTCGGTGGCCGAACTGACGCCCGAAGGGTTTGTCGCCGGCATCGACTTCTCCGAGACCATGGTACAGCAGGCCGGTAGGCTTAACGCCGCGGGGGTTGCTGCGCGGGACGGGTGGAACTGAAGCATGCTGGCGTGTCGTCTATCCCATATGAGGACGATTCGTTTGACAAGGTCTATGCAGTGAACGTCATCTATCTCTGGGACGACCTTCGTAGTGTCGTGAAGGAACTTGGACGAGTGATGAAGCCGAAGGGTATCCTTGCCCTGTACATGGCCCCTCCGGAGATGATGGACAAGCTGGGAGTGAGACGGTCGCCGCTGTTCACACTGTATGATGTTGACGATGTCGTCAGGGTGCTTGAGGAAGCTGGGTTTGGTGAGGTCAGCGTGAAGACTGAGGCACTGGCCGTTGGTACGGCCAGTTGCGTTCTTGCGAAGAAATGAGCTTGGGCTGACCGAGCGTCCGCCCAGGTTCCTCTGTGGGCAAGTCCCGTGAAATGAAGATGCAGCCGTCACCGGAGAGGGCTCTGCGGCACAAGGAAATCCCAGGAGCGTAGTTGCTCATCAATGTGAGTAGATCCAAGAAGGAGGTGAGTCATGGAAGCGTACTGCGTGAAGTGTCGTGCCAAGAGAGACATGAAGGACGCCAAGGCCATCACTATGAAGAATGGTAAACCGGCGACCCAAGGCGTCTGCCCGAACTGTGGCACGAAGATGTTTCGAATAGGAAAGAGCTGAGCTACTATCTCTGGCAATCCAGAGGTTGTAGAGGCCGGGGATCGTTCAGAACCCGGCCTCTCTGTGTCGGGAGCC
>JAZFSU010000126.1:0-4546 GCA_036446335.1 Dehalococcoidia bacterium
TGTGCCGGCTAATCCTTTGGCCCGAAGGGAGAAATCGTCCCTGGCAGGACTTACCCGACTAACTCTACCCTCTAAGCAGTTTGCACCAGAAGTATAACTCTTATTTCCTTCTCTCTTTAAGTAAGTAAAGTAAGGTAAGTAAACCAGCTCGCTATTTTTAAAGGAGTTTTTCTGGTCAACCTGCACTAAAAGGCAAGACGGAAGTCCTGCCACCCTCCCGGAAGTCCTGCCACCCTCCCTCTCTCCTAAGCTCCCTCCCTTGTGTTCCTGAGCCCTCGTTGTTATAATTGTCAATCCACGCGCATGTGCGAGGTGGAAATGACGCTGGGCCATGGTGCCTGGACAATGGAGATTGCGACATGGCTCGCACCCCCAAGAAGACAACACCCACAGGGCGTCCGTCCCGTAGGGGCACCCAACCCTCCTCTACCGGCAAGAAAAATCCTGAGGCTGACCAAACTAACTGGCGAAAGAAGCTGCAGCAAAGTCGGCTGAAGTTCGATGACGAACAGAAGTACATCTACCTTGAGCACTTGGCCGCTCATGGTCTGAAGGGACGTGCGGCGGGAGTGTCTGGGGTCTGTAGTTACACTGTAAACAAGCACATCAAGAACGACCCGGATTTCGAAGAGGCTGTGAACGAGGCGATCGAGACGTACAACGATACAGTCGGTGACGAGGTTCGGCGTCGCGGTGTGGAGGGTTTTCTCAAACCGATCTTCTACAAGGGTGCGCGGGTAATAGAGCCTATCCTGGACGAGGATGGTGTGCAGCTCACCACTGAGGATGGCCAGCCACGGTATCGTTACTGCGATGTGATGGAGCATAGTGACAGGATGCTGGAACTGGAGGCGAAGCGCACTAATCCAGCCTACCGTGACAAGCAGACCATCGACCTCAATGCGACGGGTGGTGTCCTCGTGGTGCCTGAGCCGACGACAGAGAAGACTACCCCCTTACTTATAGTAGAAGAATTACCCGATGAGGGTTAATAAAATATGGGAACCACTTCCCGGTAGCCAGAAGACGGTCCTTAGCCACCCCTGGGTCTTCGAGCTGCTGTATCATGGGACACGTGGGCCGGGTAAGTCGGACACACTTCTGATGGACTACGCGCAGCATATTGGTGAGGGGTTTGGCCCTGCCTGGAGGGGTATCATCTTTCGCCAGACGTACAAGCAGCTTGAGGATCTCATCACCAAGTCCAAGCGGTGGTATTATCAGATCTGGCCGGGCTGCACCTTCAATGCAGCCAATCACACCTGGACATTCCCCGACGGCGCGCAGCTCCTGCTCCGGCAGTACAACAGAGACGACGATTATCTCAACTATCATGGACATGAGTTTCCCTTCGTGGGCTGGGATGAACTGACCAACTGGGCAAATCTGGATGGCTACAAGCGCATGATGTCGGTCTGCCGTTCCTCGACACCGGGGATGCCGAGGAACGTGCGCGCTACCACCAACCCCTACGGCCCCGGGCACACGGCGGTCAAGTTCCACTTCCGCTTGCCAGAGATGGACGGGCAGATAAGGCGTCGTCCATTTGAGATAGAGAACCCCCTGACCGGCGAGGTGACGACGCAGACACTCACCCGCCTGGCCGTGAAGGGCACCATCTTCGAGAACACCATCCTCCTCAATGCGCAGCCCGCCTATATAGCGCAGCTCAAGGAGGCAGCCCGCAACCCGGAGGAGCTCAAGGCATGGCTCGAGGGCGACTGGGACATCGTGGCCGGCGGGATGTTCGCCGACGTGTGGGAGCCGAGGCACAACGTGGTGCCACAATTCATGGTGCCTCGCTCGTGGCGTGTGGACCGCTCCTTCGACTGGGGTAGCTCTGCTCCGTTCTCCGTCGGCTGGTGGGCCGAGAGCGATGGGTCCGACCTCAAGTTCCCCGACGGCAGGGTGAAGTCGACCGTGCGGGGCGACCTGTTCCGCATACACGAGTGGTATGGGTGGAGCGGCCAGCCGAACCAGGGCATCCGCATGCTGGCAGTGGACATAGCCGAGGGGATCGTGCAGCGGGAGATGCAATGGGGCCTGCGGGCAGGCTCCGGTGCCACTGAGCAGATCACGGTGAGGCCCGGCCCGGCGGACAACTCCATACACGATGTGGAGAACGGGGTCAGCATCGGGATGGACATGTCCAAACCAATACGGGTAGGGAACGAGATGCACAAGGGCATCGCCTGGGACCGGGCCGATAAGCGACCTGGCTCCCGGAAGAACGGTTGGGAGCATATGCGGAAGATGATGAAGAATGCGCACCCGACCCCCGGCCGACCCCGCGAGCACCCTGGGCTCTTCGTTACAGCCGAGTGTGACCAGTTCCTTCGCACGGTACCCTCCTTGGCCCGCTCCGAGAAAGACATGGACGATGTCAACACGGCCTCTGAGGACCACATCGGCGACGAGACCCGCTACCGTGTTCGCTTCTCTGGGCAAAGGGCTGTGAGTGGCACACACATCGGCATGTACTGAGTAGTCATCCTCAAATAAATTATGACTATCATCTGCCAACAGGGGACGGGTGGAGGAGGGGATGATAGTCATCCTCAAATAAATTATGACTATCATTCTGCCCGGGATGGGCGTAAACTGACCATGAGGTTGAAGCGAGGAGAGGAGTCCCCCATGAAGATTCAGATTGGGCAGATCGTCCATTATCACATGTCGCAGGCCGACGCCGATCAGGTCCTTGCGAACCGTCGCAATGCCGGGTCCGCTGGCAACCGCCCCCGGGGAGGGGACGTTCTCCCCTTCATGATAGTGGTGGTGTACGACGAGCACTGCGTCAATGGCAGGGTGGTCCTGGACGGTACGGATATACTCTGGATGACCAGCTGCACGGAGGGGGATGGGCCGGGCCAATGGTTCCTTCCACCCTACAGCCCTGAGCTGCAAGACTACGGCTCGCCCGAGCCTATCGACTATGGCATCTCGGAGATCACTGACGATAGCACCCCGGAGATCATGGGAACTAGCTGATGTCTGTTGACTCCAAGCACCCCCAACATAGAGATCGCGCACCCGATTGGGTGGTGATGCGCGACACCCACGAGGGTGAGCGGATTATCAAGGGTAAGAGCGAAGTCTATCTCCCTATGACCTCTGGTCAGCGACAGGATGGTGTCAACACCGGTCAGACCGGCCGGCTGGCGTACGATTCCTACAAGGACCGAAGCAGCTTCCCCGATCTGGTACGCTCCGCCGTGGAGGCCATGGTCGGCGTGATGCACCACAAGCCCCCGGTCATACAGCTCCCTGCCTCCATGGAGCCCATGCTCAATATGGCCACACTGCAGGGCGAGAGCCTCTTCATGCTATTGCGTCGGATCAACGAGCAGCAGCTCATATCCGGCCGGATTGGCCTGCTCCTAGACGTGCCCGACGGGGCAGTGATCGGCACGAAGCCATACATCGCGTCCTATGTCGCGGAGTCCATCCTGAACTGGGATGATGGCCGCCGGGGCGAGCCGGTCGCGCAGAACCTCAACTTCGTCTCTCTGAATGAGAGTGAGAATGTGCGCCTGCCGGACTTTGAGTGGGAGTTCAAGAACAAGTTTCGTGTACTGATACTCGGCGACCCTGAGGACAATGAGGCCAAGGGGGCAGGGGTATACCGGGTCGGTCTCTTTGACGAAACGGGGACGACGTTCAACGAGTCGAGCCTCATCACCCCCTCCATCGGAGGCCGGACGCTCGACAAGATACCATTCGTCTTCATCAACTCCAAGGACATTGTCCCGGAGCCCGATGCACCCCCTCTCCTGGGTCTTGCTCAGTTGGCTCTCACCATCTATCGTGGGGAGGCGGACTATCGCCAGGCGCTTTTCATGCAGGGTCAGGACACCCTGGTGGTGGTTGGGTCCAGTGAGGACGCCTTCCGCACAGGGGCCAATGCCTCGATATCATTGCCAATAGGCGGCAGCGCGGAGTTTATAGGGGTGGACAGCAGCGGCCTAGCAGAGATGAGGGAGGCGCTGCAGAATGACAAGGCTCAGGGCAACCAGCATGGCGGCCAGCTGCTGGACTCGGTCTCCAGAGCGAAGGAGAGCGGCGACGCGCTGAAGATCAGGGTCGCGGCCCGCACTGCCACACTTAATCAGATCGCGCTGTCCGGAGCATTCGGCCTGGAGATGATCCTGAAGATGGCGGCCGAGTGGACCGGGGCGAACCCTGAAGAGGTGATCGTCACCCCGAACCTGGACTTCGCCGACGATGAGCTGTCCGGCCGGACGCTGGTCGAATACATGACGGCCAAGAGCCTTGGTGCCCCGCTCAGTCTGAAATCTATACACCTGATGATGCAGGAACGCGACCTCACCCAGATGGAGTTCGACGAGGAGATAGCCGAGATCGAGGCGGAGAAGTTGCTGTTGGAGGACGCCCTTGGCAACGAGGATGAGGGACCTGTAGAAGACGAGGACGAGGAAGAGGAGCCTCTGAACCCAGTGGACCAAGGGGATGGGGTAGCGTGATGATTGACAAAGATTTCACGAGAGTTGATACTGCTGCGTGCCGCGATGGCGAGGTCGGTCGT
>JAZFSU010000127.1:0-39413 GCA_036446335.1 Dehalococcoidia bacterium
GCCATCCGGCGATACAGTGTACACAGCGTCCAGCGCGTTTTCGACGACGCCTCGGTACCGTTCTTCACTGCTCTGCAGTTCCTCCTCCATGCGCTTGCGCTCGGTGATATCGCGATACATCACCATCGCAGCGGGTATCCCCTGCCAGACAGTCCTTGTCGCCGACACCTCAATGGGCACGCTCTGCCCGTCCTTTCGCAGTATGACGGTCTCGTACTGGCTGGGGACAGGATCGCCATCGAGCCGCCTCATATACCTTTCCGTCAGCGTCACCAGCTCGTCGGGGTGCGCCAGATCTCGGAAGGTGTTATTGAGGAGCTCAGTGACGCTGTACCCGGTTATCGCAGCAGCCTGCGGATTTGCGTAGACATGCCTGCCCCCGTCCGCAATTACCGTGATACCGTCATGGGAGTTCTCAGCCAGTGCCCTGAAGTTCTCTTCGCTCTCCCTGAGCGCTTCCTCGCCCAGCTTCTGCTCCAGCGCATTGCCGATGACCTCCGAGACGACCCGAAGAAGCATCAGATGGGCATCTTTCCACTCCCCGGCTTCCACGACGTTGTCAAGCGCCACGAATCCTGCAAGGTTCTTCGCCACGTGCAGCGGCAGCGCCAGCAGCGACTTGATGTCCTGCCTCTCCAGTATTCTACGCTCGGCCTCCGCCGCCTTGGGCAACCTGGAAACATCCTTAATGTGGATGGCTTCCCTCGCACGAAGTTTCTTCATCCACCATGGGAACCTGTCACACGGCAGATTCTGCAGATTATGAAGCTCCGGAGTCACGCCCTCTGCGCACCACTCGTGGGTGTTATCCATGACCGCTCCATCTTCTCGCAAGAGGAACAGATGTGAGCGGCTGGCTCCACTCAGCTTCCCTATGTCCGCGAGCAAGGCGTCCATGGCATCGTCGAGGTCTGAAACACCAATGAATCGCGAAGAAATCGCAGAGATCGTCTTCTCAAATTCGAGCCGCTCCCCCACAGTCCAGTCGGCATGCCTTGTCTCGGCCTGTGCTGCCTCCAACTCGTCAACTCGACGACGCATTGCGGTCAGCTCGTCAACGAGCTGACTTCTCGTCTTGTCCTCGACTTTCATCGTGCACCTCCCTGAATGCGCAGCTCAACGTGGGAGCTCAAGGGTCAGAACGAGAGCACGCCAATCCCGCTGGGGTGAGCAGAATGCTACCACCAGGGACTGCGTTTGTCAACATAATGTGGAGACAGGGGATTCAGGCGTGCATCACGGCAATGGTGTTTGGTTCCGGTCTGCTGCCCAGCCATCCCACCCACCGGTTCGCTCGGGCAAGAGGGCTGTGTGTGCAAGCTTCGCGGGGCCTGAGGATTGACCTCGGGTCAATACCGAGGCGTGCCGACCCTCGCCGGCATCGCCGCAGGCGCGGCTTCACCGGCAGGACCCGAGCCCGCTACCCGTTCAGCTTGCCTTCGAATGCGTCCAGCCTGCGCTCCAGTTCCTTCTGTCTAAGCGAGACGGTGAGGTCGCCTCTGGTACGTTCCAGAACGCCTCGCACCATATCCGTGGACCGCCTCAGGCCGCCCGTCAAGGCATCATGAAAGTCGATCGTTACGAGAAGGCTGTAGATATCGTCCATAGCCTCGAGTATCTCCTCACAGCGATCGATGTGTCCCAGCCTTAGTGTATCGAGCAAGTGTCGCCTGAGTTCGCCTCCAGCTTCGGCGAGACCGTTAAGATAGGCCGCGTAGCTAACGCCAAGGCCGTCAGGGTCGGGCAAGGCCTCCCCGAAGACCAACGCGAAAGTGATGGAGGCTTCCGCGTACTCCTTCTGGCCATTGTGGACAAAACCTCCGTGGAGGAGCTCGGGGTGGTCGGCAAGGGCGCTGCTCATCTCCTCGATGCAGCTCTGCGACGACTTGACAAGCTCCCGGGCCTCTTCGTATTCCTTACGATGCACGGCCCGGATGGCATTGGCACTAAAGCGGATGGAGTCCCGCGAGAGCTTCAGCCCCTTTTCACGGGCGCTGTCAGCTGCAGCAAAGTGGGAACAAACCCTATCCCCAATTGAGTCAAGAATCGAAGTAGGCCTGCTCATATGTCTCATCCTTCCCTTATTATGGCTGCCAGCCTCTGGCTCGCCTCCCTGACGTCCTCGGCACCGAGCACAGCGCTGATCACCGCGACCGCGTTGGCTCCGGCACTGACCACCTCAGCGACATTATCTTCGTTTATCCCGCCGATCGCAACAACAGGCACCGATACCTCCGCTCTCACCCGGCGCAGCGTTTCGATCCCGGCCACCCTTGTCCCCGGCTTGGAGGGCGTGTCGTAGATCGCTCCCACAGCAATATAGTCAGCACCTTGCTTCTGGGCTTCGAGTGCCTCAGCCAGGGTAGCCGTCGAGCAGCCGACGATTCTGTCAGGAGGCATCAGCTTCCTGGCGATATCTACAGGCAGGTCGTCCTGCCCCACATGGAGGCCGTCAGCATCAGAGCCCAGGGCGACGTCCAGGTCGTCGTTCGCTATGAACAGCGCGTCGCCATCCACACACACCTGTCTCAGTTCTTGAGCTACGGCCAGAACAGTGCTCTTCGGCCTGGTCTTGTCACGGAGTTGGACCACCCTGGCCCCGCCTTCAATCGCCTGCTCGGCCACTTCGATCTCGCTCCGTCCCCCAAGCGCCTGAGGATCGATGACCAGATATAGCCCGGCCATCTTTGCCATCCTGTCGCCTCGAAGCAACCTGAGGACGATTCTTTGTTCGAGCTCGTAGAGGCTGAATCGGGCTTGCTTCAGGCTCTCCCAGTCGAGGCCAAGGGCCTGATCCGGCATCTTGGCCATCTCTTCGAGAACACGCAAGGACTGCTGGACCCGGCGGGAGTTGGCGCTGACGAGGCTACCGGCATCGGCGCGCGCCCCTTTACAGTCCTCATCCGCAAATGCGCCCACATCATCGCCCGCCCGGCGGGCGCCAAGAAGCTTTTCCCTGAACAGTGGAGCCTTGGGTAGCAGGTCGTGACGCAGAGATTTCAGCTGCTGGCTGAGCTCAACGTCGTTCAAAACGAAGCGGCTTATGTCTTCGAGGACGCGCAACCCTTCGCCGATCCGGTTAAGATTGGCGTCCAGAATGCGCAGCATGTTGAGGAAACTCTAGAGTTGATCCTTGAGCGCCTTGGGAAGTTCCCCGTCTCTGGCTGCTTCGATTGTCTGCTTGACCCCCGCGAAGGTGTCTCGGTATTCCTCGCTATCCATGTCCACACCAAGTTCCTTCAGCCTTTGCTCAGTGTGTCGTCCAATGTTGCGCGGGTCCTTGTAGTAGCTGGGATCCGTGGGGAACATGGTGGGATCGCCGGATTGCTCATGGATTGTCTGCACCGACCTGTGGTAGGCGAAGCTCGATATGCAGCGCTCAAGGTCATTGCTGCCACAGGCGGGACACGCAGGACTCAGAGGATCTGAAACCGTCCTCACGAAGAAGCTTGCTGTCTGCTGGCACTTGCTGCAACGGAACTCATAGATCGGCATAACAAGTCACTCCACCCCTGCATCGCCTCTCAGCTCTGGGGGCTTCATCTCTTCCACTATTTCGGAGACGTCCACACCCGCGTCCATCCTGTCAAGCAACTCTTCGGTTTCAGGGGTAGAATCCTCGTCTGCGGCACGACTCATCTTACGACTCCACTCGGCTAGGGCGCGGGGATCATTGTGCATGAGACCTCGAGTCAGCTTGGTATCCGAGAGGATGTCATCATAAACGCTCTTGTCAGATTTCGACCTGCGGACGGCGAACCTGGAGAAAATGCGGCTGAGATCCTGGCTGCCGCAACGAGAACAAACAGGGCTCGACGGCACCGAAATAGCCTGTACGAATACGTCCACCTTGCCGCTACAGCTATTGCAGCGATACTCATAAATCGGCATCCCCGGACACCTCACACACGTCTTTTATGCCCTGTCCCTAGCTGTAATTCTAGCACAACGAGCCTACCGAGTAAACTGACGTGGGCCAGCAGCCCTCATGCTATAATGTAGCCGGAACAGGCCATGGAGGAAGGTGTGGACAGCGGACCCGTTGTTACACTGGGTGCCACTCGTTGCGGAGACGCCGTGTTTGAGTGGGGTCGGAGAACTTACATCATGGGCGTTATCAATGTTGCCCCTGATTCCTTCTCCGGTGACGGGCTCCGCGACGTAAGCGAGGCGGTTGCCCAGGGCCAGCGATTTGTCGCTGAGGGCGCTGATCTCGTCGACGTCGGCGGGGAGTCCACTCGCCCCGGCTCCAGTCCGGTCTCTGTAGCGGAGGAGTTGAGACGGGTTGTGCCGGTCGTCGAGGCCCTGGCAAGAGGCCTGCCGGTACCAGTGAGCATCGATACGTATCGGAGCGAGGTAGCGCGGCAGGCAGTGGCAGCTGGGGCGCGTATGATTAATGACGTCTGGGGCCTCAAGCACGATCCGCAGCTGGCGACGATAGCGGCCAACGAAGGCGTACCACTGGTCCTCACCCAGAACCAAAGAGATGCAGCTTTTCACTCCTTCTTCCCTGAGTTGGTCGAGAGCCTCAGGCACAGCGTGCAGGTGGCGCTGGACTCAGGATTGGACTGGCACAACATCATCATCGACCCGGGAGTCGGATTCGGCAAGACGATGGAGCAGAACGTCGAGATCATTCGCCGCTTGTCGGAGCTGAAGGCTCTGGGCCATCCGATCCTCCTAGGCACGTCTCGGAAATCATTCATCGGCCACTTGCTCGACGTGCCGGTTGACCAGCGCCTGGAGGGAACGGCAGCCACGGTGGCCATAGGCATCGCCAATGGGGCCGACATCGTGAGAGTGCACGATGTCGGGCAGATGGTTCGAGTTGCCAGGATGAGCGATGCCATCGTTCGCGGCTCTCTCCCATGATCGAGGATTGCCTTGACAGATGCTGAGTTGCATCGCGAGCCGATCACTGCTTACCTTGGCTTGGGATCGAATCTGGGAGATCGCCAGGCCAACTTGGAGTCCGCCCTCGAACAGCTGTCAGAGAAGGTATCCATCGTGAGTATCTCCTCGGTCTACGAGACTGATCCTGTCGGCTACGAGGAGCAACCGCGTTTTCTCAATGCGGTGCTGTCAGCCGAGACGGAGCTTCCGCCAGTCGAGCTTCTTCGATTCATCAAAGACGTCGAATGTGAGCTGGGACGAGAATACAGCTTCCCCAATGCCCCACGCGTGATCGACATCGACATCCTTCTCTATGGAGATCGCGTCATCGACTCCCCGGAGCTCACCGTGCCTCATCCCCGCCTGTCTGAGCGCGCTTTCGTGCTCGTTCCCCTCGTCGAGATCTCCCCCGGGACGAGGCACCCGCTGAACGGCAAGACATCAGCCGACATGCTCGCAAAGGTAGGTGGACTTGAAGGAGTCAGACTTGCCGGAGCACTGCGCGTGGGCCAGGAAGGCCATTAGATGGAGGTAACATGTACGAGGTATCGGTAAGGCGACACTTTGACGCCGCGCACTTTCTGAGGGGATACGGCGGAAGATGCGAGGGCCTGCATGGACATCGCTTCGAAGTAGTAATAAGCGTGCAGAGTGAGGCGCTCAACGACATCGGAATAGCCTGCGACTTCGCGGAATTGAAGAAGCGTCTGGATGAGATACTGGCGCGCTTTGACCACGTCTGTTTGAACGAGGCAGCGCCTTTCGATACGATAAACCCTTCCTCCGAGAACCTGGCCACGACTATCCACGGAGAACTCGTGGGAAAGCTGAACGGAGTCGCCATTTCAAGGGTTGAGGTTTGGGAGTCTCCGGACTCGCGGGTCGCCTACGTACCGTAGCAGTGCGCAGCGCCTGCGCCCTCCGGATAGACTGAGAGTGGGCCTATTCGTCGGAGGGGTCTCCCGGGTTTCCTTCGACCCTGGTGGATGCCATCAGTCGGCCAATCGAGAAACCGATTCCCAAAGCAGCCGCGAAGCCAACGATCACAGGGATGGCGATCGCCCAGAAACGCCAGGGATCACCGGCCACTATCCCCCAAACGAAGAGACCTGCGAAAATAACGCAGATCAGTGAGATCAGAGTACCACCTACCCGGAACTTGGTCGTAATTGACATCGCAGGTTCATACCTCCCTTGGTTCTGGCTCTGGGACCGACACAGGGGCGAGGAGAGCCATTGCGGAAGCCTAGTCCTGGCCTCGCAGGTCCGGAGGCAATAGGTTGGGGATCGTGTCTACAATCGGATAGCGTTCGGGGCACGCATCACATACTAGAGTTCCGGTAACCACCTCGGTTTCATCCTCTTCCGTCACCTCAAGCCGAAGGTCACCCTTGCACATCGGGCAAGCCAAGATGTCCATCAGTTCCCTTTTCATTACGGTCTCTCTCCCCACTGTTCGCTGATTGCGCATCATTGTAGTTTACGTTGGGCTGATTGTCAATTGCACTGCAGACCCCCAAAGGTCCGCCTCAGTTCGCCGGCTCCACAGCGATACCTACTGGGCCGCGGCCTCCAGGACAAGGTGATGATTCGGAGCCGACCCCAAGTCGCCAATCGGCCAGAAGACGAGCCACGCCTTGCCAATCACGTCGTCTCGGGGTACGAAGCCCCACATGCGAGAATCGTAACTGAATCGCCGGTTGTCCCCCATCACGAAGTACTCGCCCGAGGGCACGGTCCACTTTCCCGTGGCGCCACCGACGTGGGTCACATACGGTTCGTCCAGGAGGTATCCCTCTCCCGTATCGGTATCCCCATCCGGCCAAACGTAGACGGAGCCGTCCTTCTTCACCTCGATGCCCTCGCCGGGCAAGCCTATCACTCTCTTGATCCGATCAAGTGAGGAATCGTTCTCGGGTGCATTAAGCACTATGATGTCGCCTCTCTGCAGCCCCCGGCCAAACCAGTAGGCTGTCTTGTTCACCAAAACGTACTGACCATTCTCCATGTTGTCCTTCATGCTCGTGCCGCTGATCTTGAAGGTCTGCACCATGGAATGGAGTATGAAGAAGAGGATCAAAGCCAGAACAACAATCTGCAGAATCTCGCGGACGACATGTTTCATCATTTGGACAGCCCGGTTACAAAGCATAAACCAAACATGGTAGAATGGCCGAAGCTTGACCCAAGGCAAGTGTAGTATAAGGAATGAGCAATGTGACAGTCAAGCAGAGGTGGTTGCTTGCCGCCACATGAGTGATCCGCGATGGAAGAACAGGACCTGATCTCGAGGAGCAAGGAAGGCGATGTGCAGGCCTTCAACGAGTTGGTTGAGCGATATGAGCGGCTGGTCTACAACGTTGTCCTGCGGATGATGGGCGACAGCGCGGCAGCTGAGGACGTTACACAAGATACATTCGTCTCCGCATACAAGGCGATCGGCAAATTCAGGGGTGGCAATTTCAAGTCCTGGCTTCTGCGCATTGCCACCAACAACTGCCGTGATCGATTCAGGAGCGCTCAGCGTTCTCGTGCAATGTCCCTGGACGCACTGATGCTGCAGTCGGAACCGCCCTCGCTGGCCGACGACTCGGAGTCTCCCGAGGACCACGCCTTGCGCCGAGAGCTGGGCCAAGCCCTGAATGAGGGCCTGAGAAGCCTTCCTCCGGACCAGCGCCTGATCGTCGTCCTATGCGACATCCAGGAATTGAGCTATGAAGAGGCCTCGGAAGCCGCAGGCTGTTCACTGGGGACCGTGAAGTCTCGATTGAACAGGGGACGTACTCGTCTGAGGGACTTCATGCTAACCCGAAGGGAACTTTTGCCTGCTGAATTCCGTCTGTAATGAATAGAAGGGGCTCAGGTGTCATGCTGCTGGATAGAGCGAAATCACGATGTCGTAAGGTGAAGGGAATGCTGTCCGAGTATATCGATGGCGCCCTTCGTCGCGAGGACCGGGTGGTTGTCGAGCGGCATCTCGAAACCTGCTCGGAATGCTCGAAAGAGCTCGAATCGTTGCGGCTCACCGTGCGCATGTTGAAGCGAGTGCCGGTGGCGGTGGTCCCACGATCATTCGCGATCTCCGGTGCGGAGGATAGAAAGACAAGCCCAGCTGGCCCTCCGAACCTGGGATGGCTGCGCCCTGCGACTGCAATGGTGACGATCGCCTTCGTAGCACTGCTCGTCGTGGACTTCCTGCCAACCTCCTCCGAAGAGGGCAGCATTGAGAGCAGGGAGTTAGCGAGTCAGCAGTCCACCCCGATCATGACCGCGCCGGGCCCCGGCCAGGAGTTCGATGCCGCAAGAGAGGGAGCTGCGGGCATGGAAACTACGTCGGCGCCTCCGCCGATGCCCGCGGACAAGGTGCTGACGGGAGAAGCCGTTCTTGAGGATTCCGAACTCCCAGGCGCTCCAGGAGAGGCCGGGCCGGTAGGGGAGGCTGAGCGAGGTTGGCCTCTTCGACAGATCGAGATAGCGGTGGGTGTGCTGACACTTGCCCTGATCGGAGCCCTCCTAGTCACCATAAGGCAACGTCGGAAGTGGAGAGGAACCTTGGGGTGAGACGGGTTCTGCTGCCGGTCCTCAGCACGGCGCTGACCGGCTCCCTGTTGACAGCAGTTGTCTGCACTCGGACGATGACGCGAGAGCTGATCAGCCACCGGCCGTTTGCATTGCCCAACTGAACGATAGCGCGTGAGATGCAGCAACGATGGCCGGCCTGTACTGAGTCGGCCCAAGAAGAAGGAGGTTCAGAGATGAGAAGGATTCTGTTAACGATCGCAGGTTTGGTTCTGCTTGGAGCCATCTTGCTGGTTGGATGCGGGTCGAATGATGATGCGACCGCTGCGAATGGTCAGTCGCTGAATGTATCGCCGGAGCTCCTTGCCTCACTGGCAAGCAACGACTCACAACGCACGGGCATATGGGTAACCGGCGAAGGAGAGGTGACGGCAGTTCCTGACATTGCCGTTCTCACTTTGGGTATTGAGGCTCAGGAACTGACAGTGGCCGAGGCCCAAGGCCAAGCGATCGCTGCCATGAATCAGATCATGGCTGTGCTCACCGCGCAGGGCGTCGCTGACAAAGACATTCAGACGCAGCGGTACAGCATCGACGAAGTTGAGAGATGGGACGAAGACTCCAAAGAGCCGATCACGGTCGGATACAGGGTGACCAACATAGTGCGGGTCAAGATCAGAGAGATCGACAACGCCGGAATCATCATCGACGCTGTGTCCGAGGCCGGGGGAGATCTGACCCGCGTGGAGAGCCTGGGATTCACTGTGGATGACCCGACGTCCTTCTACGACGAGGCCAGGGGAAAGGCGATGGCAAGTGCTATAGCCAAGGCAGAGCAACTAGCGTCGCTGGCCAACGTAAAGCTCGGCAAGGCAGTCTACATCAGTGAGAGCAGCGGCTACATCCCGACGCGATACCCGGCGGTGGCGGGATTTTCGGAGAGCCTCGATTCGCGCACTCCGATCAGCCCCGGAGAGTTGGAGATACGCCTGACGGTGGAAATAGGATACACAATTCAGTAGATCCGTCTCAAGCATAGTACACGTCCAGGGCTGTGCGCCCTGGACGTGTCTCTTCTTCTACCACGCGAGCGCGTGCCGCCACAAGCCCTCTGACTCGGCTTCTATCAGGTCTCTGACCGGCGCTGCGGGGCATGTCTATCTCTCGAAGTCATCCTCCACTTCTTGAAAGAACCCGCTTCTTCCTCTTGCCCCCAATTCTTCATAACAGCCCCCAATTGGCACATGTTGCAGGCAGCTTGGTCCGTCTGTATAATTAAGGGGGCAATCGGCTACCGCTGCCACCCAGTCAATATCGAGACGAGGCTATCGTGGCCCGAGCAGTCAAGAGACACTTCAAAATCGGAGCTACTCCGCATCTGGATGAGAATGAACTCATTGTGCGGATGCACGAGAGTGATAGGCCGGAAGGAACAAAGTGGGGAAACTACATAAGCCTCTCTGCAAACAAGAAGCGGATAACGTGCAAGTTGCACAGCAATGCGATGGCAGAGATCAAGCAACCGCGTACGAATCAGATCAGCATCAACAAGCACCTGAAAAGCAGGCTCGACATCAAGGCAGGAACGACGGTTGCCTTCTATATGAAAAGGGCTTCCTCACTGAAAGCGCCCTACTATATCATGCGCTACCACCCGGACCGTGGCAGGAGAAGGGGAGCGTTCCGGAAGATACTTGGCGTTGTTGTCGTTATGGCCACGGCGATTGCTTTCACAGCTTCGTATTTCCTGGTGCTGAGGTAGGAACATAACGCCATGGCCGCTTTTGGACAGATTACCTCATCTTTGAAGAGCGCAGTGTCCTTAGCAGTTGCGCGTGAGAGTTGCGCGTCCTTGACAAGGCCAGATCATGCACTCTAAAATCTCGAAGGATTCGCAGCCTGTGCAGTTTGTGAACATGATTGCGATCAATGTTTCCCAGCAACTGCAGGAACCTGTGGGCTCGGTGCGCCACTATGAGATCAACGAGAGCACGGAAGCGGGACTCGCAGTTCAGGGCAACGTGCAGCTACTGCGCACCAATCGCAGCATTCTCGTGACGGGCCGACTCGAGACCGTCAGCAGAGATACCTGCAGTCGTTGTCTTGAGGGATTCGATCACCCGGCAACTCTGGACGTGGAAGAGGAGTATCTCCTGCCGAGGGACGCCGGCGATGAGCAGCCGTCCGCCCCACAAGGTGAGGCAGGCGTCTTTGCGATCGATGAGAACAACATCCTCGACTTGAGCGAGGCGGTGCGTCAGTATACGTTGATGGCAGTGCCCATGAAGTCGGTCTGCCGGCAGGATTGCGCTGGCCTGTGCGGCCTGTGCGGCTGCAACCTCAACCAGGGGGCCTGCGGCTGCACGCCCGTTCATCCTGATTCTCCTTGGGCTCAGCTCCAGGGCTTGCTCCCCAAGGAATAAACTATAGTGTACAATAACGGAAGGGGATACATATACCATGGCCTTGCCAAAAAGGAAATACGCTAAGGCTCGACAGGGAAAGAGGCGCAGCCATCTCGCAATGTCTGTTCCGTCCCTTGCCCCCTGCCCACAGTGTCACAACCAGAAGCCTGCTCATCAGGCATGCCCATTCTGTGGCATCTATCGAGGCAGGGAAGTGCTCAAGGCGGGGACGCCCAAGAAACCCGAGTAGATTTTCGGAGATGGTTCATGGTTGAACTGGAGTCGATGCCGGTGTCCAAAGTCGCCTATGTCTTCCCTGGGCAGGGATCACAGGCGGTCGGGATGGGCTACGAGCTCTACAGGGGTTCACTCGAGGCCAGGCAGGTCTTTGAACAGGCTGACGAAGCGCTTCAGGCTCCTCTGTCGCGCCTCTGCTTTGAGGGGCCCGAAGACGAACTCCGCGAAACCATAAATGCGCAACCGGCGATATTGACCGCAAGTGTCGCCTGTTTGAGAGCCGTCGCTGATTTCAACGGTGCCGTGAAGCCAGCATTTGTCGCCGGGCATAGCCTAGGTGAGTACACGGCGCTTGTGGCCGCCGGCGTCCTGGGGTTTGCGGACGCTGTCCGCGTTGTTAGAGAACGTGGCCGCCTGATGCAGGAGGCAGGAAGACAGAAGCCCGGTGGCATGGCGGCGATAATAGGCCTGGACGAGGAATCCCTGGAGGAGGTATGCCTTGAGACCGGAGCCCAGATCGCGAACATCAACTGCGCTGGGCAGATCGTTATCAGCGGCACCCGGGAACAGCTCGCCCGCTCCATGGACTTGGCCAAAACAAGGGGAGCACGCAGGGTAGTGCCTCTTCAGGTCAGCGGCGCTTTCCATTCCACCCTGATGGAGCCTGCGATGGCGGGGATGGCGCAAGCGATCTCTCAACTCAACTTTCGTCCCGCCGAGATCCCGATCGTGGCCAACAGCACAGCCAAGCCGGTCACTACCGCCGAGGAGGTCAAGGGCGAGCTTCTCCAGCAGTTGTGCCACTGTGTCCAGTGGCAGCCATCGGTCGAATACATGGTGGGCGTCGGGGTCACCACTTTCATTGAAGTCGGTCCTGGGCAGGTGCTCTCCGGGTTGATCAAAAGGATCAGCAATGAGGTGCGGATCCTGAGTATGAGCGATCCCGAGTCCATCAAGGCGGCAGATCTGTGAACGACGCGAGGCCCGTCAGTATTACTGTTTGTGAGGGTCATCCATGAGTATGTCCACGAGAGTTGTCATAGTAACGGGAGGCGGCCAAGGCATAGGCCGTGAGATAGCGCTCAAGTTCGCGGAACTCGGCGCAAGTGTGGTAATCAGCGATGTGAACATAACCTCCGCCAAGGAGGTCGCAGTCGAGGCTGAGGCAAAGGGGGCAAGCAGCGCGGCCGTTGAGGCCAACGTAGCATTGCCGGAGCAAGTGGCCAGCTTGGTCGATCAGACATTGTCGTCCTTCGGGCACATTGACATCCTGGTGAACAACGCGGGGATCACCCGCGACGGCCTCCTCATGAGAATGTCGGAGGCCGACTGGGACCAGGTGCTCTCGGTGAACCTGAAGGGCGCGTTCCTCTGCACCCAGGCTGTCCTGAGGCCTATGATGAAACAACGCTGGGGACGAATAATCAGCATCGCGAGCGTCGTCGGTCTCACTGGCAATGCGGGACAGGCGAACTATGCTTCGTCTAAGGCAGGATTGATAGCTCTAACCAAAACCGTCGCCAGGGAAGTTGCCTCCCGAAACATCACCGCCAATGCGATTGCTCCGGGATTCATCGACACCGGCATGACCAGCGTCCTCCCCGATAATGTAAAGGAGGAGTTCCTGAAGCAAATACCTGTTGGATACATGGGATCTCCTGGGGATGTTGCCAACGCCGCGGCCTTCCTCGCGTCGGAGGAGTCGCGCTACATCACGGGACAGGTGTTGAACGTGAATGGTGGAATGGTAATGACATGATTGGGGCCTACCGCTTCGGCGAGGTCACCGTCAGAGACACGCGATACACCCACGATGTGGTCATTCATGCGGATGGGATCAAAAGCTGGTGGCGCGCCAAAAGTCACGAGGTCTGTCCCGACGACATCGAGGATGCGATCAACACCAGCCAGCCGGACGTGATTGTGATCGGCAGCGGGGCTTCTGAGATGATGGCAGTATCTTCGGAGACCCGCCATTGGCTCGAATCGAAGGGGATTAACGTGGTTGTTGCGGCCACCGGCGATGCTTGTGAGATATACAACGGGCTTTGCGGCTCCCGGAACGTTGTGGCCGCCCTTCATCTAACCTGCTGAGAGTATGCTCCCCTGTTGAATTAGACTGAGGTGAAGTACGTATGTCAGGCGTCAGGCGCAAAGGTCGGATCGCCGCGCTGCAAGCGCTGTACGAGAGCGACTGCTCCCGCCACGACCCAAACGAGTCCTTGACTCGTTTGGCAGAGGAGTATACACTGGTCGAGTCGTCTTTGTCCTTTGCCTCCGAGCTCGTCGCAGGGGTGTTGGAGAACATGGACAGGATCGATGGACTGATTCAAACTTATGCGCCCAGCTGGCCCGTAAAGCAGTTGCCGGCAATAGACAGGAATATTCTCAGGCTTGCAATTTTTGAGATTTCGATAGACAATAAGGTGCCGCCAAAGGCAGCCATCAACGAGGCGGTGGAAGTGGCCAAGACGTTTGGCAGCTACAACTCGCCGAAGTTCATTAACGGAGTTTTGGGATCGATAGTCCGGCTCCAGACTCAAGCCAACGGCTGACATTGACGGGACAGACAGGATTCATTAAAGAAAGGAGACAACAGGATGGCCACCGTTTTCGAGCGGGTGAAGAAGATCGTCGTTGACCAGTTGGGTGTCGAAGACTCGGAAGTGAAAACCGAGTCCTCCTTCGTCGACGATCTTAACGCCGACTCCCTCGACTTGGTTGAGTTGGTGATGTCACTTGAAGAAGAGTTCAGCACGGAGGGGAAACAACTTGAAATCCCCGACGATGATGCTGAGAATATAAAGAGCGTGCAGGACGCGGTCGAGTACCTCAAGGAACACGGCGTAGAGGACGAATAGAACCCGAGCCTGAATCCGGGTCTTGGGCAACTCATTCTAGCCAGGAGAATATCCAGCCAGCACTCTTGTTGGTTGTTCCTTCAAGGCAGTTCTGGGCCCGCGTTCAGGATGGTCACCGCTCCGGGGAGAGGGTGCTACCAATCGCTGGTCTGGGCATATAAGTGCCGCCTCTCCGTGAGAGCCTCCCCGGCCTCCAACGTGCGGGGAGGAGCGGATGATCGCGAAGTGCTGCCTCGCAGCTTTTCGTGAACTCCTCTCTCCCAGCTATCGGCTTTCCTTCCTCTACCACGTACGGCCCGCTTACGACCGGCTGAAAGCACAAGATGCGGCGTTCACACTCACAAGCATCTGCCGCCTGCGGCAGAACCTCACGGTCAAGCGCCGGGCGTCCACGTCGACACACCAGCCACTACAGCTTCTTTGACTAGCGATTCGCGGGTGTGGTATCATCTTGCGGAAGAGCGCAGGTGAAGACAAGGACGGTCTGGTATCTGGCGGCCGGGGCTGGGGCCGGTACGATAGCTGGGTTTCTAGGGATAGGCGGCGGGATCGTTCTGGTTCCGATAATGGTCGGCTTCCTGAGTCTGACCCAGCATAACGCCCACGGCACCTCGCTGGCAATCATCGTCCCTATCGCAATGGTCGGCACGGCCGTATACGCCTTACGAGGAGACATCGACTGGGCGCTCGCGGCAGCCATAGGGGCGGGGAGTGTCATGGGCGTGGTCGCCGGGGCGAAGCTGATGACGATGCTGCCAGCTCACAGGCTTCGACAGGGGTTGGGTGTCTATGCGATCGCTGTCGCGATAATGCTGCTGATGAAGTAGATCAAGGTGCACTCATGAGCTTTGTGGCTGCTCTCGGCATAGGACTGGTGGCAGGAGTCCTCAGCGGAATGCTGGGAATTGGGGGAGGCGCTATAGCCATCCCAGGAATGGTCCTTCTGCTGGAGGTGGAGCAGCATACTGCGCAGGGAGTCTCTCTGGGTGCCATGCTACTCGCATCCACGGTCGGTGCCATCGTCCACTACCGGCAAGGAAACGTCAAACTGAACGTAGCGCTGTGGATCGCCCCTGGAGCTGCGGTATTCTCCATTATTGGAGCCTGGGCAGCAGGCATGGTTTCTGCCGAGTGGTTGACGAGGGTATTCGCCATTGCCTTGCTGGCCATCGGACTGAAGCTGCTATTCTTCACTCGGGGAGGGCAACGTGTCAGCACTGGGTGATCTCTACAACGAGATAGAATCATGTGAACTGTGCGAAGGATTGGCCAAGACCCGCAACAAGGTCGTCCCCGGAGAAGGATCCGACACGGCAAAGATAGTGTTCATCGGAGAAGCGCCAGGTTTTCATGAGGACCAACAGGGGCGTCCGTTCGTGGGCCAGGCTGGGCAGTTCCTCGACCAGTTGCTCAGCTCCATCGGTCTCAAGCGCGACGATGTGCACATCTGTAACGTGATCAAGTGCCGCCCACCCTCGAACCGTGATCCGCTACCAGCGGAAATTGCCAATTGTCAGACGTGGCTCAACCGTCAGCTTGAACTGATCTCCCCCAAAATGATCGTGACACTGGGCCGCTACTCACTGGCAAAGTTCTTCCCGGGTGAGACCATCAGCAAGATTCACGGCAGGGAACGGACGCGAGACGGAGTCATTTACTTCCCTATGTATCACCCTGCTGCTGCGCTGCACCAGCAGAGCCTCCGCCAGACCATCGAAGGAGACATGCTGAAGATACCTTCCATCTTGGCCCAAGTCGACGCCGTGGAAGAAGCGTCCAACCCCCAGCAGCTGTCCATGTTCTAGGGGAACAGTGTAGCCATGGCAAAGTCAACTTCCGGCAAGCCGAGTCCCCAGGAACCGATCCCCATCCTCAACCTGGTCAAGCGGGTGGCGAGGTCGCCGTGGCGGCTGCTGAGGATGCTGGGCGCAGCCGCGGCTCTGGCAGTGATAATCCTCCTGCACTCGATCATACTGGAAATCGTCGGGTTCGCCGCGATATTGGTCATCGTATGGGCAGGAACACTTGCCGCATTAGCATGGCGGCGGCAGACGGGCAGCCTCCTCAAATGGTGGAACTTCTGGCTGGGCTCCATCGTGCTCACACTTGCCGTCTGGGGCGTGCTCGCCGTCTTCTATCCTTCGGACTTTGCCATCAGCGGCGTCAAATTCTATGAAGTAAGCCTGGGAGGAAAGGCCGGGGCCTACATCGTTGGCAGGGAGGGAGCCAGCGCCCTTGCGGCTTTGCGGCTGGCAGGCATCATCCTTGTCGGTGTGGGGATCATAGCCCCGTATCCCAGCTTCCGATTCCTGCAGGGTCTCGCGCGTGCCGGCAAGACAGCCATATCCTCTGCAGCTTCGGGTGCTATCTGGCTGCTACTCGAGGTGGCGCGCCGGCTGGTACGTTTCTATCGCAGGCAACCTCTTCATCGCAAGATGGCGGCCGGTATCATGGCCCTGCTCCGGTGGATACGCCCACAGCGAGCACCCGGAACAACCGAAATGGGCCTGCCCGCCCCGGAGGAGGCCGAAGCCGCACCTACAGAGACAACCGGCATACAACTGCCGCTGGAGCCAGCGACCGGGACCCATGAGGCGGCTGCAGGTCAAGTGCCTGAATCCGAAAGCGAGCCTGCACCTCATCACCACAGCCCATCTGCCACGCAGAGATTGCCGAGCATCGAGCTTCTTGACCAGGCAGCTGAGGTCACGTTCTCCAGCGCAGACAACGAACAGCGTGCGAAGTTGATCGAGGACTCGCTGTCCAGCTACGGCGTGAACGCCAAGGTTGTACAGATAAACCCGGGGCCTTCCGTCACCCAGTTTGGCATCGAGCCGGGGTGGGATGTCAAGCATAGGCGGATAGTGGAACGAGACCAACAAGGCAAGGTCAAGCTGGACAACAACGGCAACCCCATAGAGAGGATGGAGGAGGTGTCAAGGACCAGAGTCAAGGTGGAAAGGATCACAGCGCTGTCCAACAACCTTGCGTTGGCTCTGGCAACGCCCAACATAAGAATCGAGGCACCGGTCCCGGGAAAGCCTGTTGTCGGCATCGAGGTCCCCAATACAACGACCACGGTGGTGCACTTGAGAGGAGTGATCGAGAGTGCCGCTTTCCAGAAGGTCAGAGCAAGGTCAAAGCTGGCTCTGGCGCTTGGCAACGGGGCCGCAGGCGAGCCAGCAGCCGCAGATTTGACCAAGATGCCTCACCTTCTGATAGCCGGAACGACCGGAAGTGGCAAGACCGTGTGCATCAATTCCATAATCACGTGCTTGCTCATATGCAATTCGCCCGAGGACATGCGCCTGCTCCTCATCGATCCCAAGCGAGTAGAACTCGTCAGCTTCAACGGCGTACCTCATCTCATTTCACCTGTCGTAGTCGAAGTCGACAAGGCCATCGAGACCCTTCGCCGAGTCATCCGCGAAATGGACACCCGCTTCAGCAAGTTCGCTGCTGTGGGAGTGCGCAACATCGAGGGGTACAACCGGAGCCCCCTGGTAGCCGATCAAATGCCCTACCTGGTAGTCGTTGTCGATGAGCTTGCCGACCTCATGATGAGCGCAGCGGAGGTTGTTGAACCTGCCATCTGCCGCCTGGCACAGCTGTCACGGGCTACCGGTATTCATCTTATCCTCGCTACCCAGCGACCTTCCGTGGACGTAGTCACCGGCCTGATAAAAGCCAATTTCCCCACGAGGGCAAGCTTTGCCGTGGCGTCTGCCGTGGACTCGCGAACCATCCTGGATATCGGTGGCGCTGAGAAGCTGCTGGGGCAGGGAGACATGCTGTACGTGCCATCCGATGCCAACAAGCCCAGACGGCTCCGCGGCTGCTTCGTCTCAGACCAGGAGATCGACAGCGTTGTAGCGTTCTGGAAGCGCCAACTGGGCGAGCAGACCTTGCAGGCGGAGGACGCGGTTGCCCAAGCCTTCGCCTGCCTCGAGAGTGATGAGACAAAGTCCGAGGATTCGTACCTGCCCGAAGCGAGAAGACTGGCCAGGGAGCACTCTCACCTCTCGACCTCCCTTCTTCAGCGCCGGCTTCACATAGGATATCCCAGAGCAGCCAGGATCATGGATTCTCTGGAGGAAGAGGGAACAGTCATACGCGGCCCCGACGGCGGGATCGGGGAGAGCCCAGAACGAGAAGGAGAGGAGGCGGAATGAACAGTCCAGACGAGTCAAATGCTCAATCGGCGCCACAGGATACGGTTGAAGAGCAGCCCGAGCCAGAAGAGGAACTCTGCCTCTTCTGCGGCACAGACGTCAGTCACTCGGACCTCTATCATCGCTACCGAGTTTGCCCCGAGTGCAGGTTCCACCACAGCCTTTCGGCGCGGGAGCGAATCGCCCTCCTGGCCGATCCCGGGAGCTTCAGAGAGGTGAACCGATTCCTGACATCTATGGATCCGCTCTCCTTCTCCGGGAAGCCATCGTATCAGGAGCGCATCCTGGAGGCCCAGCGCAGGACAGGTCTCACAGAAGCGGTGATCACAGGGAAATGCACCATCGGCGGCAACCCGACGGCTATCGCCGTACTCGACTTCGGGTTCATGGGGGGCAACATGGGATGCGTCGTGGGCGAGAAAATAGCGCTTGCCTTCGAGATGGCCGCCAAGCAGAAGATCCCTATGGTCACTGTTGTCTCGAGCGGCGGTGCCAGAATGCAGGAGGGCGTGCTGTCACTCATGCAGATGGCCAAGACTGCAGCCGCAGCCAAGCGGCTTCACTCTCAAAGACAGCCATATGTAACGGTCCTGACCAATCCCACGAGTGGTGAGGTCTATGCGAGCTTTGCCAGCCTGGGCGACGTGATAGTGGCCGAACCCAAGGCTCTTGTGGGTTTCGCCCCGCTGCGGGTCGTCGAGGAGGTCTCCGGAAGGCCTCTCCCAGAGGGCATTCACACAGCTGAGTACAATCTCCAGCATGGCATGATTGACCAGGTGGTCGACCGCACCAAGCTGCACCAGTTCCTCTCGGTCCTGCTCGAACTCCTCAGTTCACGGTATCGCTTGACCGTGACTAGAAGAGGCAAGCCAATCTCTGTCCCCGACCACCCAGCCGACTACGCCTGGCAAACGGTACAGCTGGCGCGCCATCAACAGAGGCCCACTGCACTGGACTACATACCCAGGATTACCTCGTCGTTCATCGAGCTTCGCGGTGATCGTCGCTTCAGCGACGACAGGTCCGTTGTGTGCGGCCTGGCCGACTTCAGCGGCGAAGCCGTCGTCGTTATCGGTCAGGAGCGAAGCCACAACGAGGGCAGGTCCTATCCCGAGGGGTTCCGCAAGGCGCAGCGGGGAATGAGGCTCGCAGCCACATTTGGGCTGCCGGTAATAACCTTGATCGACACCCCGGGGGCCTATCCGGGTATCGAAGCAGAAGAACGTGGAATGGGACAGGCCATTGCCAGCACCCTTGCTTTGATGTCGGATCTGCCAACGCCAATCGTCTCGGTCATAATCGGCGAAGGCGGCAGCGAGGGGGCACTGGCACTTGGAGTCGCCGATCGAATCCTGATGCTGGAGAACGCCATCTACTCCGTTATCTCTCCAGAGAGCGCCGCGTCCATTGTCTATCGAGACTCCGAGAAAGCAAGTGAGATGGCATCCGCGCTAAAGCTCACGGCCTTTGACTGCAAAGAGCTCGGCGTCATTGACACGGTAGTTCCCGAGCCCGAGGGCGGCGCCCACGCTGACCCTGATGAGGCGGCGCGGCTCCTGAGAAACTCTATTCTTCGCGAACTCCTTGAGATTCAGAAAGTCCCCAGGGGAAAGTTGATCAAGGATCGATACAAGAAGCTTCGGAGCATGGGGCAATACACCTCTCACTTCAGGTCTGCCATTTCCAAGGAGGTCACTGAGGTCCAGGAGTTACTGCACCGTGGTGTCTCCAAGTTGAAGCAACGCTTTTCCACGCCAGAGGAAGGCGATCAGCAGCAGGAAGTGAGTGAGTAAGGCCCCCCCGTCGAGCGGACAGCTTGTGGCGAACTCGCACAAGAGCGTTGACACTCGTCAGGCTATCGTGCATCATATTAGTCATAGGATTGACAAGAGTGGTACAATAGATCACGCAGTCCGTCATGAGTCAAGGACGGACTAGGGACTAATCGGCGGCTCAGAATCAACGTCGGAGATACGGTAGCAGTCCGCCAGTCCACTGAGGCAAGGATGACGGCTCTGGATTCAAGGACCTGTCCAACCGGTCCCGCAGGGCAGGGCTGCCCGTTTCGATCCCAGATTCATCGAAGCCGTCGGGAGAGCACGGCCAACCAATGACAGCACAACGACTGATCACAGTAGCAGGTGTGCTGAAGGGGGCGGTAAACGAGTTCCTTACCGACAACTGCCCTCATCTCTCAGCCGCCATTTCATACTACTTTCTGCTCTGTCTGTTTCCGCTTGCCCTGGCAGCGATCTCGGTGTTCGGCTTCATCGCGACTTCAGCAGAGGTCGAGCATAATGTAACCCAGGCGATCTCCGACTTCGTGCCAGTGTCTGCAGACTTCATCCAGAGGACCATTCACGGCGTGGCAGGGAACTGGGGAGCTGCGGGGATAGCAGCCACCGTTGGCCTTGTCTGGGGCGGCATGGCTGTGTTCAGTGCCATCAGGAAGGCTTTGAACGCGGCATGGGGGATCAAGGAACCCCGACCCTTCTTGCATGAGAGATTCCTTGAGTTCTCCATGATGCTTGGGCTGGGCCTGCTCATGATCATGTCGCTGGGGTTGACAACCGCCTTCAAGTTCATCCAAGGCGCAGACATCGCTGTCTTCGGTAACCTCATCCGGGACGGCGGTCCCTTTTGGCAGCTCATCTTTATGCTCTCCAGCGCCTTCCTCAGCTTTCTGGCGTTCTTCTTCCTCTACAAGGTCGTTCCCAACACCAGGGTCCGCTGGCGACACGCCTTTTTCGGCGCGCTCGTGGCGGCTGTGCTGTTTGAGCTCGTCAAGGCTTTGTTCATCTGGTTCGTGGGCAGGTTCGCAACATACAACCTCGTTTACGGGTCGGTGGGGACAATAGTAGCCCTCATGACCTGGACATACGTCTCGGCTGTCATCATGCTTTTCTGCGCAAAGATGACTTCGATATATCCAAGAGTCAGGGCCTCGCTCGCGGCGCAGGCCGCTGGGGCCGACTTGAAGGACCATAACCCAAGGGTGCGGATCCCGTCGATCTCGTCGATCCCGTCACCCTCAATGATCCTGGTCAACATGGCCGTGCTTACTTCAGGCAGCCTTGGCAGATTCCGCCGAATGAGGTCGGGGAAAGGCTAGCACAAATAGAGCGCTATGCTCCTCCAATGATCAAGTTACAGACCCTCGTTCTTCTCATTCTGCTTCTGGTGTTGGCGAGCGGCTGTTCCTCCGGTTCCACAGCAACCAGCACGCCGGCCCCCACACCGACCAGGAGTCCCATCCACACCTCCGCCCCTACCGCAACCGCCACGCCGCAGCAAACCGATTCCCCAGTCGAGAGCCCCCTGACCACCCTTCCCTCCATCGCTGACGTTGTGGCAAAGGTTCGGCCATCGGTGGTCTATATCTCGGTCGAGTACCTTTATACCTCGTATTTCTCCCGGACCGTGGTCACCAAGACAGGCTCAGGCGTGATCATGAGCCCAGACGGGTACATCCTGACGAACAACCATGTGATCGAGGACGCGCGCAATGTCGAGGTCGTGCTTCCGGGCGTCGAGGAAATCTACAGCGCTGAGATCATCGGCGTCGACCCGCTCAGCGACCTGGCAGTGATCAAGATCGAGGGAGAGGGCTTTCCCACCGCCCAGTTTGGAGACCCTTCGAGGCTACGGGTCGGTGACTGGGTGATCGCCCTCGGCAACGCCTTGGGGCTCGAAGGCGGCCCCACAGTAACCATCGGCATAGTCAGTAACCTCGAGCGCTCGTTCCCCATTGGTGAGATAGGAGAGAGCGCATTCTACGATGTGATCCAAACCGATGCAGACATCAACAGAGGGAACAGCGGCGGGCCGCTGGTCGACTTGAATGGCAACGTAGTCGGAATCAACACTTTCGTGCTCACGTCGGAGGTGGAAACGGCGGGTTTCGCTATCAACACCAGCACCGTCCGGCGAGTGTATGATGAGTTGACCGAGCACGGACGCGTGCTGAGACCCTACCTTGGTATCAGCCTCAGAACGGTTACGCCCGCTGTAGCCACTGAGCTTGGCCTGTCCAGGAAGACAGGAGTGCTCGTGTGGTACGTCGTCGATAACAGCCCGGCGGCCAAGGCAGGCCTCGAGGCCGACGATGTCATCGTGCTATTCGAGGACCAGCCTGTGAACGAGGCGTACCAAATCACCAAGATACTGTGGCAATATGAGATCGGCGACAGCGTACGTCTAACATTCTGGAGAGGGGATGACGAGCAGGAAGCCTGGGTCACGCTTGGAGAAAGGCCTCAGGGGCCCTGATCTCCCACTTTCCTGACAGCCAACACGACCTCATGGCCATCGATCTTCTGGCTCTTATCGAAAGCTCCCTCCGGTGGCCCCTCGTCTGCCAGTGTTCGTGACAGGGTTTCCTGCATGATGTATGGCGCGAACTCCTTCATAACCCGCTGGATAGACGCCTCGCCCTGGTAGAAGACTTCGATGTGATCGGCAATGTCGAAGCCGGCGGAACGCCGCATGAACTGCAGCCGATGCACCAGCTCTCGCGCCAAACCTTCATCCGCAAGCTCGGAGGTAATGTCGCTGTCTATCATAACCACAAGACCGCCCTCCTCCGCCGTTGGCCAGCTCGGGTGCTCCTCGGCTGACACGCTGTCAACGACATCCAGAGCCTTCACATTGAGTTCCTCCAACACCTGCGAGGCCATTCGCTCCAAGCCCGCCTTCTCGGCCTGAGTCCTGGCCTTGACGAGGACCCTGGCCAGAGGCTGACGCACCTTCAGGTTAGCCTTGGCTCGAGCAGACCGCCCCAGACTCGACACGGTCATAGCCAGTCGGGTATCGGCAGCAAGGACCTCGTCGACCAGACTGAGATCAGCCTGGGGAAAGTCTGTCAGATGGACGCTCTCGGGAGCGCTCCCGTCGACAGACCTGACCAGGTTCTGATAGAGATCCTCGGCGATGAACGGAGTGAACGGAGCAAGCAGCTTGGTCAGTGTGACCAGACACTGGTAGAGAGTGGTATACGCCGCCTGCTTGTCGGAATCGTTCTCGCTTTTCCAGAACCGCTTTCGGCTCCTTCTCACATACCAGTTGGACAGCTCCTGCACGAAACCGTCGATCTTCCGTCCCGCACCCGTGGGATCATATTCGTCGAGACACCCGGTCACCCCATCGATCAACTGGTTGAGCTCCGAGAGTATCCAGCGATCTAGCTCGGCAAGGCCATCCAAGCTTGCGTCGGTACGGGGGTCGAACTTGTCGATGTTTGCGTATGTCACGAAGAAAGAGTAAGTATTCCACAGGGTCAGCAGGAACTTGCGTACCACCTCCTCGACCAACTCCCTTGAGAAACGACGCACGTTGCCCGGCGGCGATGAGGTGTACAGATACCAGCGCAACGCGTCGGCACCGGTGGCATCCAGCACTTCGGCAGGAGTAACGGCATTCCCTTTCGACTTGCTCATCTTCTCGCCCTTGCTGTCAAGGATATGCCCAAGGCATATCACGTTCCTGAAGCAGGGCTCGTCGAAAAGGAGAGTGGACAGCGCATGCAGGCTGTAGAACCAGCCGCGCGTCTGATCCACCGCCTCACAGATGTAGTCGGCAGGGAAGCGCCCGTCCTCGCGCAGGGACTCATTCTCGAATGGGTAGTGCCACTGGGCGAGAGGCATGGCTCCCGAGTCGAACCAGCAATCTATCACCTCTGGCATGCGGCTCATCTCCGCGCCACATTGAGGACAACTGTACGTGACGTCATCGATGTAGGGTCGGTGCAGGTCCGTGAGGCTCTCCACGCCCTTGATGCCGGACTTGCCCCTCAGCTCTTCAACGCCCCCGATGCACTCTTCCTTGTCGCAGCTCTGGCAGCGCCATATCGGTAGCGGCGTCCCCCAGTAGCGCTCCCGAGAGAACGCCCAGTCCACATTGTTGTTCAGCCAGTCGCCGAACCTTCCGAACTTGATGAAGTCGGGGTACCAGTTGATCTCGGCGTTCCCGGAGATGAGTCTCTCCTTCTTTGCCGTCGTCCTGATATACCACGACGGTTTTGCGTAGTAGAGCAGCGGAGCATCGCAGCGCCAGCAGAAGGGGTAGGTGTGTGTGACCGTCTCCTGGCGATAGAGCAGCCCTCGCGATCTGAGATCCTCCAGTATCAGGGGATCGGCATCCTTCACAAACTTGCCCGCAAAGGGATAGGTGCCCTGGATCACGCCCTGCGGATCGACGTAGTCACGCACAAAGTCAAGACCTTGCTTCTCGCCCTCCTGATAGTCCGCTTCGCCAAAAGACGGAGCCATGTGCACAATACCCGTGCCATCTTCCAGAGAGACAAAGTCCGCTCCGATCACCCGATACACCAAATCCTTGTCCTCAGGCTGATCCTCCATGGCAGTTGACCTGGCAGAGATCAGGTGCTGGCCAGTGTCTCCCTCATGGAGTTTGAATCGCTTTCTCTCAATCCCGTACTCGTGGGGATTGAACAGCGGCACATACCTCAACCCCACAACGTCCGCGCCCCTGACCTGGCCCGCTTCACCATATCCCTCAAGCCCCACGCTCTCAACCAGATCAGAAGCCATTACAACATAGTCACTCTCCCCTTCCATAACCGCATACTCAGCGTCGGGCGCTACGGCAAGGGCAGTGTTTCCCGGCAATGTCCAGGGAGTGGTCGTCCATGCAAGCAGATAAACTGGCTTGGACTGAAGGTTGCCCAAGTGAGGCTCAAGTGGCGTTCCGCTCACAGACACCTTGTCCAGCGCAAACTTTATGTAAACTGATGGATCAACGGTGTCATCCTTGTACCCAAGTGCCACCTCATGCGAGCTGAGGCTGGTCACGCAGCGGGGACAGTGAGGCGTGACCTTGTAGCCCTGATAGACAAGCCCCTTCTCCCATAGTTGCTTGATTATCCACCAGCACGTCTCGATATACTCATTCTCAAAGGTTATGTAGGGTTGCTTCATGTCTATCCAGAAGCCGATCCGATCCGTAAGGTCCTCCCACTCCTTGACGTACTGGAGCACATTCGCGCGGCACCGGCTGTTGAACTCCGCGACTCCATACGCTTCTATATCAGGCTTGCTCTTGAGCTTCAGCTCTTTCTCGACCTCGAGTTCCACTGGCAGCCCATGCGTATCCCAACCCGCCCTGCGCGGAGCGTAGTATCCCCGCATGGCCTTGTAGCGGGGGAATATGTCCTTGAACACCCTCGCCAGCACGTGGTGAATCCCCGGGCTGGCGTTTGCGGTTGGCGGCCCATCATACAGGACAAAGAGCGGCCCGCCCTGACGCTGCTCGACGCTTCGCTCGAAGATTCGCTTCTCCTTCCAGAAGCTGAGTATGCGATGTTCAAGCTCAGGGAAACTCACTCTACTGGTCACCGGCTCAAACATTGAATCCTCCTGCCAAAACAAAGAGTCCCATCCCTGAAGGGACGGGACTGGACTCCCGCGGTACCACCCTACTTCCCCGACTCATCGGGGCTCTCACCAGGGCACGCCATCATGCCCCGTCGGAGATAACGGTCGACGAAACCGGCCAAGCCTACTCAGGCAACCCTTTTCGGTTGGCGGCTCGGGAGGGATTTTCGACCGGGTTGCTCACATCTGCTCTCACCAAACCAGACTCGCTGCATGTTTCGCCCGGCTACTCGTCTCCGTCACTGCCTTTTTTCCCTATTTCTGATGGAAATTACCACAATGAGATTGAATTGTCAACGTCGGACGAGCGTCTACTTACCAGGGAAATTCGCTGCCCGCTTCTCTATGAAGGCCGCTATGCCCTCCTTGAAGTCCTCGGTGTAGCCATGTGCGGTCATGGCCTGCATCTCCATCTCGAGACCCGTATCCAGGCTGCCCTCCATCCCGCGATTGACCAGCTTCTTCACTGCCTTGGCAGCCATCGGACTCTTGGCGAGGAGGTTCTGGACCAGCTCGTTGGTCGCCTCCTCCAGCTTGTCAGCCGGTACTGCCTTGTTGATCAGCCCAAGTCTTTCCGCCTCAGCCGGTGAGATGCGATCGCCTGTGAAGAGAAGCTCCTTCGCCCTTCGGGTGCCTATAAGACGAGGAAGCCTTTGTGTAGCGCCACCGGCAGGCACCAATCCACGGTTCGCATGTTGATCGGAGAGCTTGATATCATCTGCTACGATAGCCAAGTCACAGACCATGATCAATTCCAGACCGCCCGCCAGGGCCATGCCCTGTACCATCGCTATGGTCGGCACCGCTATGTTCTCAATTGCGCTGAATGTCTTGTTCCAAAGTCGCAAGAAGTAGTCCCGAGGCTTGCCCTCAGGGATAACCGCAACTGCCGTGAGGTCGGCGCCGGTGCAGAACGCTCTCCCGCTGGCCGTCAGCACCGCGACCCGGACCGAGATGTCGTTGTTGATATCGTCCGCGGCCTCGCCCAATTCCTCCAGTGTTCTGGCATCAAGAGCATTGAGAACGTCCGGACGGTTCACGGTTAGCTTCGCCAACCCATCCGATTTCTCATATATGATGTTGGTGAACTCCATCCCTGCCTCCTGCTGATTGGTGGCGACGGTTGCGTCAAGACAACCTCACCGGGGTCGTGGGGCCGAACGCCTTCAGAGCACGTCCTACGGGCGATGCGTGCCGGCAGCCAGAGGACTTACGCGGCCCGACCACCGTCACTCCCCTTCAGAACGACGGTCACCTTCCGTTCGTCACCCAGCCCCACGCTTTCAGTGGTTACATCAGCATGGTCCTGCAACTCCAGATGGATGATCCTTCGCTCAGCGGGAGGCATGGGCTCCAGCGTTATCGTTCTGCCGGTCTCCTTGACGCGATCCGCCGATCGCTGCGCCAGCGTTTGCAGCGACTCGTAGCGCCGTTGCCGATATCCCTCGACGTCCACTAGGACCCCGACGCGGGCTTTCACTTTCCGGCTGACAACGAGATTAGTCACGTACTGAAGCGCCGTCAGGGTCTCACCACGCCTCCCGATGAGTATGCCCAGATCCTCGCCCCGGATATCGAATGATTCAAACTCCTCGCTGCCAACCCTTCTTTCTTCCAGGTTCACAGTCGCCGGCACATCCATCAGGACGAGCAGCCCTTCCAGTACTTCCTTGGCCATGGCGATCATGCCGGCCCTGTCCTCAGGCAACTGACCCAGCTGCGTCACCCTTACTCTGACTTCTTCGGCACCAAATCCGAAAAGGCCCGTTCGCCTTCTCTTGACAACAACTATCTCCACTTCAGAGCGGCTGAGTCCCAGGTCAGCTAGGGCCAGATCGACGGCCTCCTCTTCGGTCTTTGCGCTTATCTCCACGCTTTCCATGACGAACCTTCCTTCGTTGGGGAGTAGTACTGCTGGCGCCATCCTCACCCGCCCCCGCGACTTCATCGTCCGCCGCCGCACCAGCGCCACCTTTCCCTGCACTCCGTGCCGTGCCGGGCGTCGCCTGCCCCTTGCCGGTCAAGCTCCCGAGCAACCCCCCAAAAGACGGCACCGTCAAAGCGCCCCAGCCGGTTGCACGGTACTGCAAGACAATCCTGATGACCGTGGAAACAACCCAGTACAGGGCGAGACCACTCGGAAACGACAAAGCCAGGAAGCCAAACATGAGCGGGAACATCCACTTCATCATCTTCTGCATCGACTGCTGCGACGGATCAACTGATGTCGGAGCGGACATACTCTGCAACATCCACATGCTCACGCCTGTCAGAACAGCCATGATGGGATCACCACTGCTGAGATCCAGCCAGAGGAAGTGCTCGTCCAACGGCACTGTTCCCTGGATAAACGACCAGTCGTAGAGCTGCTTGGATAAACCGAGCAGATTCTCCGGGGCATAGGCCAGGGCCTGGATCACAGACTGATAAAGCGCGATCCAGATCGGCATCTGGATCAACATGGTGCCCAAGCAGCCAGCGGGGTTGGCCCCGCTCTCCTTGTAGAGCTTCATGGTCTCCTGGCCAAGTCGCTCCTTGTCCTTGCCGTACTTCTTCTGCAGCTCCTTGATCTTCGGCTGAACCTCTTGCATCGCCCTGCTGGAGCGCAGCTGGGCCCTGGTGAGTGGCGCAGTGATCAGCAAAATGACTGCCGTCAAAGCGATGATGCCCACTCCGAAACTGCCAAAGAACACCCTCGAAAGCACCATCAACATGTTCAGCAGCGGCTGCAGAAGAAGGAGATCGAAAGCTCCGATCGGGCCGAGGTAGATAAAGAGGAAAAACAGCACCAGGCCGAGAAGGAGAATCAGGGGCCGCTTAATAGTCATGATGTTTGCGCGTCTACTCACTCAGTGATTTGTTCCAGCCCGCGCGCCCATCAGCAGCCTGAATGGAGTATAGCTTGTTGTTGAGCGCGTTTATGTAAATCTTGCCGTCCACGGCGGCAAGAGCTGCGTGGACGCCAACCTTGAGATCGACTGCATCGACCCAGATCTCCCGTCCGGTATCGGGATCGAGGCCATAGACTTTGCCGTTCTCGGAGGCTACCGCAAGAACCCCTCCGGAAGCAACCGGCGACGACAGGAGCGGGCTGTCGGTCTTGAATGGCTCGTCCCAAATGGCCTGACCCGACTCGGCGTCGATGGCATAGACCTTGTGATCAAGAGAGCCAGCGTAGATGACACCGTCGCTGTAGAGCGCCGTGGTCCAAAACCAGTTGTCCGCTTTGAACGGTTCGTCCCATTTCGGCTGTCCGGTTCCAGCACGAAGGGCATAGAAACTGCTGTCGAAGGCACCAAAGTAGATCACGCCGCCAGCCACTACTGGAGTTGAAGCGATGGCTCCTTCAGCCTTGAACGGTTCGTTCCATATCGGAGCCCCTGTCTCGGCGTCAATCGCATAGAACCTGTGGTCAAGAGACCCAAAGTATACGACGCCGCCCTGGGCCAGAGGCGTCGACCAAATCTTATCCCCTGCCTGGAAGGTCTCAAATCCCTCCTTCAGTGCGCCCTCGCTTGAGGTAGTGGTAGCATCAAGAGCATAGAGCTTGCCATCCGAGGCACCAACATAAACAACGTTATTGTGAACAGCCACCCCGCCGACGATGGCGCTGCCGATGTCATAGCTCCACTCTGTGTGCACATTGTCGGATTCCCGGGCGTCGATGGCGAAGACTCGACCATCGTAGGTGCCAACGTACACGAAGTCTTCGACCACAACCGGGATTCCGTAGATATTCCCTCCGGCAAACTGCCCCGAGCCCGCGCAGTCGAGGAAGCTGCCCCCCCCCCCCACTGAGTCCGGCTTCCATTCCCACTCGCCAGCTGCCGGGAACTGTCTCTCCTCCTCGCGAGCCAAGAAGTCCAGGCGAAGAATCTTGCCGTCCATGGAACCGACAACGAGGCCTTCCCCATCTACAACGGTTCCGGCCCAGCCACGCGGTCCGATGCAGCCGAAGAACGTCAGGTTGATGATAAGAATTGCAATGACAAGAGCTTTGGTTGATCGAATTCGTTTGTTATCAAACATCAGGATACCAACATGTGAGAAAGCGGGACTCAGCGACACCGGTAGTGGTCAGGGCACAAAGTCAACGCCGCCTTCGTTCCAGGGATGGCAGCGAAGGAAGCGCTTTGTCACGAGCCAACCACCCTTCATCACTCCATGTTTCTCAATTGCCTCATGCCCGTATTGAGAACAGGAGGGCACAAAACGACACGAAGGGGGCGAATAGACAGAAATCGCACTCTGGTAAAAGCGTATTGAGAGTAGGGCGAGCCTCCTCACACCTCCATCTCCCTTCTTCTCCCGGCTGCGTCCAGATCCACCATAATCTGTGCCCGGCGCAACAGCCCCTTGACCGCCGCATCCAACTCTTGATAGCTCGCCCCGGTTGCCCGAGCCCGAGCGATGAGCACAATGTCCCAACCTTGCTTCGCCGGAGTGGCCCTTACCACCTCCCGCAACCGCCTCTTCACCCTGTTTCTAACCACCGCCGTGCCAATGCGCTTCCCCGCAACAAAACCGTATCTGTTCCACTCCAGGCCGTTGGGCAATGTCCTCAGCACGACGATCTTCCCCGCCCAAGTCCTGCCCTCGGCATAAACCGTCGTGAACTCTGAATTCCTCTTGAGACTCGTCCCTCTAGCCATCCCATCACGGCAGCGAGTCTACACCGCTAGCCGATGGCGGCCCTTGAGCCGCCTTCGCTTCAGGACCAGACGCCCGCCGCGATCTGCCATGCGGGCAAGGAAACCGTGCTTCCTCTTCCTGCGTTTCTTCTTGGGTTGGTATGTTCGCTTCGGCATGGCTCCCCCGTTCTGACCGTCGGCTATTATAGCGTATCCCAGTCTCTGCTGTCAATCTGCGAGCCGACGAGGTATCGTTCGGTGGAACACAGCGCGGACTCCAGCCCCCTCACCATCACACAATCGTTGTGGCCGTGCACAGTCGTCTTCCGGGCACGGGGGCAGCGTATCAGCAACAGCGGACATGTGCCCCAGGGCCCGGAGATCAGCTACTGCGCGTGCTCAAGCACAATGATCTCAATCGCTTGCGGGAGTTGTTCCTTCTTCAGCTCCACCTCGCTGGCACCCGCTCGGCTGACACCAGCCTTGCCCTCGAGGAAGTCGTCCACTCCCGAGATAGGGAAATCGCACTTGTCTGTCTTGAAGTGCATGGGTATTGCCACACCGGGCTTGATCTGATCGCAGATCCTGCTCGCGACGCCAGCATCAATAGTGAAGGAGCCGCCCACCGGGACCATCAGGACATCGACTTGTCCGATCTTGGTGATCTCGGCTCCTGACAACTCGTGCCCCAGGTCTCCCAGGTGACAGATTCTGATCCCATCCACAGTGAAGCAGAAGACGGTATTGCGTCCCCTCTCCCTCCCTTTGGACGTATCGTGGAAAGTCTCGAGCCCACTGATTTCGATCCCCGCTACCTTTGTCGAGCCCGGCCCCGAGACCTTCTTGGGATCGCCCTTGATCTTGCCGCCAGCATGGTCTCCGTGGTCATGGCTCACCAGAACAATGTCGGCCGCCTCATCGATCGGCCGATAGCGGAGTCCGGCATAGTCACCGAACGGGTCAGTCACCAGTCTGGTGCCGTCATCGGCGGTGATCAGAAACGCCGCATGACCAAGCCACTTGATCTTCATGACTACGCCTCCTCGACAAGACATCTTCGAGGTTCGATACGTCTACCCCTCGGCAAGAGCCAATGTAAGATTGACCAGAGTCCTCACCCCAACCCCGGTGCCACCCTTCGCCAGGTACCCGCGCTCCTTGTCGGAGAGGAAAGGACCCGCGATATCAAGATGAACCCACGGGGTATCCTGGGCGAACTCAGCCAGAAACTGGGCAGCCGTGATAGCCCCCCCATACCTGCCGCCGGTATTCTTGATATCTGCGACGTCACTCTTGTTCTTCTCCTTGTATTCCTCATACATGGGAAGCCGCCAGATCTTCTCTCCCGCTTCCTCACCAGCCTTGACGACCTTGGCCACAAGGTCGTCGTCATTGCTGAAAGCGCCGGTACAGATGTCGCCGAGAGCAACGCGGCATGAGCCCGTCAGAGTGGCAACATCCACAAGCGGCGACAGTCCCTCCTTATTGGCATATGCCAGCGCGTCGGCCAGAGCAAGCCGCCCCTCGGCATCGGTGTTCACCACCTCGATCGTCTTGCCGCTCATCGCCTTCAGAACATCTCCGGGCTTGAGCGCTGCGCCGCCGGGAAGGTTCTCCGTCGCTGGAACCAGTCCCGTCACGTTGATCTTAGGCTTGAGCTCGGCGATTGCCTTCATGGCAGCGATGACCGCCGCCCCACCCGCCATGTCCCCCTTCATCTCGTCCATGTGCTCCGAGGGCTTGATCGAGATGCCACCCGAATCGAAGGTCAGCCCCTTACCGATCAGGCCCAGAGGGCTGGATGCGGGATCGCCTCCCCGGTAGCTCATGACCATGAACTTCGGGGCCTGCCTGCTGCCCTGAGCGACTCCCAGCAGGGCCCCCATCCCCAGTCGTTCCATCTCGTCGCGATCCAGGACAGAGAAGTCCAGGCCCCCACCAGCGGACACTTCGCGCGCCACCTCCGCCAAGTCGGAGGGAGTCATGTGATTCGCAGGCTCGTTCACCATGTCGCGGGCGAGATTGGTCGCTTCGGCCAGTATTCGGCCAGTATTGACCGCACTCTCAAAGGCCACCAGCCTGCTCTCGTCGCGCTCCATAATCAGCAGCTCATCAATTTCTCCATGCTCCGGCTCCTTGGTGACATGCTTCCGAAAGGTGTAGAGGCCAAGAATGCTCCCCTCCGTCAGAGCCTGGACGCATTTCTCCGGCGCGAATCCCCCAGCTCCGGCGCCATGGACAACAGTAGCCACTCGTTTGGCACCTATCTTCCTTGAGAACCGGCACGCCGACGCCATCACTTCTCGAAGTGAGTCAATACTGAACTTCTCCTTCTTGCCCAGCCCCACGATTATCACGCGTTCCGGCTCCAACTTGCCCAGCGTGTGGATGAGAGTCACTTCGCCCGATTTTCCTTTGATCTCGCCAGCAGCGATAAGCCTGCTTATGGCCCCCTCAAGCGCCTGGTCCACAGCACCTGTGGCCCCGCCCGGGCTTTCCGTACCCTCGAAGAGATTCACGATGGCGGCGTCGACTTTGGCCTGGGTGATGTCACCTGAGACAACCTTAACCTCCACGGGCTTACCTCCTTCTTAATTCTGGAACAGCGCCTCATGTATTCTATGCTAATTTCGCGGCAAGGACTAGCATGGTCAAACCCTAGGTCGGCGGGCGAAAGCGCACTCGGAGCAGACCTTTGACGTCCTCGTAGGATGTTCTCATTATGCGTACTCTCGTGTCCGCATCCTCGACCCACTCCACCGGCACCTCCTTGATGCGATAGCCCTTTCTCTTTGCGAGCAAAAGCAGCTCGGTGTCGAAGAACCACGCCTGGTCCTTGATCAAAGGGACCAAGTCCTGCACAACATCCCGTTTCACTGCCTTGAACCCGCACTGGGCGTCAGAAAAACCGGGGGCGAACATCAGCTTGATCAACAGGTTGTAGCCGCGAGATATGATCTCGCGCTTCGCGCTGCGCCCGACCCTGGCACCAGGCATCAGCCTTGAACCGATCGCGATGTCCCACTCTTCAAGAGAGCGAATGAGTTCGGGGAATGCATCGAGCCTGGTGGAGAGGTCCACATCCATGTAGGACACCACGTCAGCACTGCTTTCCAGCCAGGACCTCCTCAGAGCCCGGCCGCGTCCTTTCTGTTCCATATGGACATAGGAGACCTCGTCGTACTGGTGAGAAAGCGATTTCGCAACGGCCAGGGTCCCGTCCACAGATCCATTGTCAACGACCACTATTCTCCACGAATGAGGCAGGCTCTCCGCCAGAAACTCTCGGAGCCGCCCAACGCTGTGCGCCAGGACCGCCTCTTCGTTATAGACGGGAAGCATAATATCGACCGTGGTCATTCCCATATCCCTCTTGTCCCGGCCCCGGTGAACGAGTCAATCGGCCGGTTCCGAAAGACACCCTTTCAGCACTCTCGCCACCTCGAACGGGTCACTGGAGACAACGCTCGAGGCGTAAAGCTCCATTGTTCCAATATCTGACGCAAGGCTCCTGGAGTCCCCCCGTTCAACGAGCCGGGCCATGGCAGGGAAACCTTCCCAGTCCTCTGCGACTTCCGCTATGGGGGGAAGATACAGTGCCAAATTGAACGTGGTGACCCCCATCCGGTCCCGGAAACACGCCAGCACTTCGTAGATTCTCTCCTTGAGCGAGAGGTCCAGTCGAGGAGCCATCAGTATGGTCTCCTTCTCCTTGACCGGACTCAAATACGCCATGATCCTGATGCCGTCTTCCTCAAATCCGCAGCCCACGGACCGATGAACGTGGAACAGGTCCTCATAGTAGTCCCGCCCGTACCTATCCCGGTACGACCATGCCGCACGGCGCAAGTGCTCAATCTTTGAGTAGTGCCTGCGGCGACCGAGCATGACCTGGGCATGGCCATGCCTCAACGAAGCGCCAGCCCTCTCCCCACAGTTCCACATGAAGAAGAAATAGCTGGCCTCGGGATCAACACCGTGTGCTTCCTGCGCCCACCGGCACCCGGTGTCAATGTAGTCGATCACCTGCTCGCGCGTGAACCGAAGGGGATCAGGTTCGTTAAAGACCACGACGCCGTGAAACGCCTCGTACTTCGCAACGTTGCCGGCCGTGATGCAGTGCTTGCCCTCCACGCGCCCGAAGACATCCTCCGGCGTCGTAGTCAGCGGGTCTCGAAGAGGGTCTTCGCCCGAATGCACCGAGGCTGAACCCAGTCCCCGCCCGAGGGGCCGACTGGCCCGTAGCGGGTTGAAGAGCGCTTCCTCCATCGTCACCAAGTTCGCGACCCGGACGATCTGCTGCTGCATCGCGCTCTCGACAGAGCCAAACCGTTCCGCGAGCCAGGGCCTCATGCTCTCGGGAGGCCTCAGGCTCCCTTCTGACACCGAAACGTCGAAGATGCGCTCGAAGGCCTCTTTCTCTTCCCTGGGCAGCGAAGAGACCACGGCATGGAGACTGGCGATCTCGCCCTTGGATTCTGCCACCCAAAACCTCAGTGCCTGAAATGGCGGACGCCGGTAAACACCATGGCCATGTTGTGCCTGTTCGCTGTCTCAATTGCCTCTTCATCCTTCACCGAGCCGCCGGGCTGCACGATGGCGGTTACGCCACCACTTGCAGCCAGTTCGACACCATCAGGGAACGGGAAAAAGGCGTCCGAGCCAAGCACGCTGCCTCGACTGTTGTCCCCCGCCTTTTTCAAGGCTATCTCCACGCTGACCACCCTGCTCGGCTGGCCGGCTCCCATCCCCACCACCATTGAGTTCCTGGCCAACACGATGGCATTCGACTTCACGTGCTTGACGGCCTTCCAGGCGAAGACAAGATCGTTCAATTCCTCTTTTGTGGGCTCTCGCTTCGTGACAGTGCGCCAGCTCCCGCTGTCCTCGGCCAGCGAATCCGACGTTTGAAGCAGAAAGCCGCCGCTGACATGACGGAAAGCCAGGCCGGCAGAAGCTCCTCCCCCCGGGCCGGCCTCCCGCGAGCCCATAGCGAGGATACGAAGGTCCCGCTTCTGCTTGAGCAACTCGAGGGCGTCATCTTCGTAGTCAGGCGCAAGGATCACTTCGTAGAAAGTCTTCTGTATCTCCTGGGCCGTGGCGAGGTCAACAGGTCTGTTCAGAGCCACTATTCCACCGAAGGCGGCCACCGGGTCCCCGGCATGCGCACGTCGATACGTCTCGGCAAGATCCTGACTCGTGGCCAGGCCACAGGGGTTTGTGTGCTTGATCACAGCTACCGCCGGAGCCTCGAAGTCATTGGCGGCGCCCCAGGCGGCATCGGCATCGAGTATGTTGTTGAAGGAAAGCTCCTTGCCCCAGAGCTGCCTCGATGAACCAACGCCGACGCCGGCCCCCCCCGCTACCACCTCCTCGTAGAAGGCGGCGACCTGATGAGGATTCTCCCCGTACCGCAAGTCGTTCTTCTTCTTCAGGGCAATCGTCAATTCGTCGGCGAAGCTGTCCTCACCGAGCCGAAGATACTGGGCTATAGCAGTGTCATAGACTGCGACATGCTGGAACGCCTTTTGGGCCAATTTCTTTCTTTCTTCGATGCCGGCTCCGCCATCACGAATCTGTCCCAGAAGAGGGCCGTAGTCCTCAGGATCAACGACCACGAGCACATCGGGGAAGTTCTTCGCCGCAGCCCGGATCATGGTGGGGCCGCCAATATCGATGTTCTCCAGCGCCTCCTCCAGACTCACGTCGGGCTTCGCGACCGTCTCCCTGAACGGATAGAGATTGACCGCCACCAGATCGATCGGGGATATCCGATTCTCCTCGAGCTGAGTCAAATGATCAGGGAGATTCCGCCTGGCCAGTATGCCACCGTGCACCGCAGGATGGAGGGTCTTCACACGACCACCCAGGATTTCGGGGAATCCGGTCAACTCGCTAACGCTCTGCACCGCAACACCGGCCTCTTCCAGCGCTTTCTTGGTCCCTCCGGTGCTGAACAGTTCGAATTTCGCGTCAATGAGGCCCCGGGCGAAATCGACGAGCCCCGTCTTGTCAGAGACACTCAGAATGGCACGCATCGACAGCCTCCTTTCATTTCAGTAGATGACCCCATGCTACGGGCAGCGTCAAGAGATGGCCACCCGTTCCTTTCCCGCATCCTCCGCCACCTCTCCTACAAGCCGTGCTTCGGGGACAGAGGCAATCAGTTCGTCAACGTGTGCACGAGGGCAAATCAGGACCATTCCGATCCCCATATTGAACACACGATACATCTCAGCTTCGCCCACGTTGCCACGCTTCCGGATAAGGTCAAAAATGGGTGGCACTGGCCAGGAGCCGGACCGAAAGTGTGCCACAAGGCCCTGAGGGATGATCCGAGCCACGTTGTCGACGATGCCGCCCCCCGTGATATGCGCCAGCGCCTTGATCCTCCGTACTCCCTCCTCCTCACCGGCCTGCGCCGCCCCGCCACGCAATGCCCCCTTCAGCACCCGATAATAGCAGCGGTGGGGCTCGAGCAGCTCCTCGCCCAGCGTGCGCCCAAGCTCAGGATACGAGGCAGCGAGAGCCGTGGAAGCGTTCCGGTCCAGGTCGAAGACTCTGCGCACCAGTGAGTACCCATTGGTATGCAGTCCGCTGGACGGGAGCGCCAGGACGGCATCACCCGCCTCAAGTGGCGTGCCGTGCAGCAACTGATCCCGTTCAACGGCGCCCACAATAAAGCCCGCCAGGTCGTAGTCCCCGGCTGCATAGATGCCGGGCATCTCGGCAGTCTCGCCGCCGATCAGTGCGCACCCGGCGTCACGGCAGGCGAGAGACAGCCCGGAGATAAGACCGGCCACCCTCTCTGGAACAAGCTTCCCCATGGCTATGTAGTCGAGAAAGAAGAGGGGCTCTGCGCCACAGGTGAAGATGTCGTTCACGCAATGATTGACGAGATCGACTCCGATGGTGTCATGTCGATCGAGGGCAATAGCGATCCTGACCTTGGTGCCGACGCCATCGGCGCTCGACACCAGTACCGGCTCTTTGAATCCGGACAGTTGAAACAGGCCTGCGAAAGGCCCTATGCCGGTCAGGACCTCGGGGCGAAAGGTGGTGCGAGCTTGCCCCTTCACGAACTCCAGCGCCCTGCCGGCCGCATCAAGGTCGACGCCGGCCGAAGCGTAAGTTTCCTGTGCTTTTTCGGTTTCCCGTCCCACCAAGCATCACTCCGCAGAAGAAGTGAGGATTCGCGCCTAGCCCACGCTGGGAACAGCCTCCAGCGCAAGCTTGTCCATCTCAAGCTGAACGGGCACCGGATAGTCGCCGGTAAAGCACGCGAGACAGAAGAGCTCTCGGGGCAGACCCACGGCCCGTATCAGGCCGTCCACGCTGAGATAGCTCAGCGAGTCCGCCCCAATGGCCTCAGCGATCGCGGGAACTTCCTTCTGTGCGGCAATCAACTCCTGCCTGCTGGCCATGTCGACGCCGAAGAAGCAGGGGTAGCGAATGGGAGGCGCGCAGATGCACATATGCACCTCGCTGGCCCCGGCCTTTCGCAGCAAGCTGATCACCTTGGGGGTGGTCGTGCCGCGCACAATGCTGTCATCAACCACAACCAGTCTCTTCCCTGAGATCACTTCGGGCATCGGGTTGAACTTGAGTTTGACTCCCAGGTCGCGCAATCTCTGTTCCGGCTGGATGAACGTACGGCCAACGTAACGGTTCTTGAGCAGGCCCTCGCTATAGGGAATGCCCGACTCCGCGGCGTACCCAAGGCCGGCCGCCGTGGCTGAATCGGGAATGCCGATAACAAGGTCAGCATCCACCACATGCTCACGAGCCAGCTCCCTGCCCATATCCTGGCGCGCCAGATAGAGACGCCGGCCGGCGATCATGCTGTCAGGACGGGCAAAGTAGATGAATTCGAAAATGCACAGCCCTTTCCTCCCCGCCCTGCCCACGCTGAAGCTCTCGACCCCGGCCGAGTCCACAATGACCGCCTCACCGGGCTCGAGCTCTCGAACATTCTGAGCGCCCAGGTGGTCGAGAGCGCAACTCTCCGAGGCAATGACCCAACCCCCATCGAACGTGCCCATGCAGAGCGGTCGCACCCCCATGGGGTCGCGAACGCCGAGAAGCTTGCCTTCAGCGATGATAACCAGGCTGTACGCCCCTTGCAGCCTGCCCATAGCGTGCTTCGTCCTCTCGACGATGTCACTTCCGGGAGAAGACGCAAGGAGGCAGGCAATCACTTCGGAATCCGTGGTAGTAGAGAAGGTGAAGCCCTTCTCCTCCAGCTCCCTGCGGAGGTGCGCAGCATTGACGATGTTCCCATTGTGCGCCAGCGCGACATCCCCCCGGGGGCTCGACACCACGATCGGCTGAGCGTTGAAGATGCGGCTGGAGCCTGTTGTCGAGTATCGGTTATGGCCGATGGCCACGCTTCCTCTCAGCTGATCAAGAGTCGCTTCAGTGAACACCTGGGACACGAGCCCCATGGCAGCGCGGAGCCTGACCCGGCTTCCCTCCAACGTAGCTATGCCCGAGCTCTCCTGCCCTCGGTGCTGCAGAGCGAAAAGACCGAAGTATGTAATGCGAGCCACCTCCTCGCCAGGAGCGTAGACGCCAAAGACGCCGCAAGACTCGCGCAATCTGGCTCCCTTCTCCGTGAGGAGTCGCTCTCCACCGGTCTTTCCAGCTGATTGCAGCTTGATTATAAACCCCACAGGTTCGCAGGTCAATCTCACGCACCTTGGCTTAGTCCGTGGGTACTCGATCAAAATGTTCACCTCATTGATGACTGTGGCAAACTCGGGGGTTTGGATGTCATTGCGAGCAGAGCGAAGCAATCTGTCTTTTCGTATCAGAGATTGCCGCGTCGCCCTTCGGTTCCCTCAGGGCGCCTCGCAATGACAGCAAACATGTCCCCTTACGAATCCACGGATTAAGGCCTTGGCCCTGCGAGCCTGCTCGCTTCCCGCCGGAGGCCGGACACCCCGACCTCTGAGACTGCCGGCGGCTGGAATATGACTATTTGGCTAGGTCCTCCGGTACTACTGGGTGATTGTGGCCCTAGTGTGGAGTGGATATGATTGCCTCAAGATGCACTCAATAGCTCGCAAATGTGGCGGATTATCAAGAAGTGCTCGCGTTAGCTCTACGAACCACGGCAGAGGGACAATTGAATAAGGAAAAGCGTGGAAGGGACTCGAAAACACCACGCACCATCCCGGTAGCCACTACCGGCGCGAAGGGGGCGATGCAGTGAACAGAACTGTCAGGAGAACACCAAGCAAGAGCGCGTGGGACGACAAAGCGATCATGACATGTGATGAAGTCGCCACATTCTTGAGAGTAC
>JAZFSU010000128.1:0-8633 GCA_036446335.1 Dehalococcoidia bacterium
AGCCCCGGCGAATCCGGAGAGGCTCGATGAGTTGAGGAGACTGGTTCGTGATTTGAAACGGGACTCGATCGGGGAGGGGCAGCAGGACCTCGTATTGGGCTCGAAGATGCGGAAGGATGTCTGCCTTGGCTGCATCGGCGCTTGCATCAGGCAGACGTTCGAGGCGGAGGATGGCACGAAGGGCAAGTACATGTGCGGCTCGGCGTGGTTCTACCAGGAACGGGCCATAAGATACTACGGGGAGTGGAACGAGGTCCCGTTCTTCGCCACCAGGCTCTGCGACGGCTACGGGCTCGATACGGAGTCCATTCACACGTTGATCATGTGGCTGTCGAGGTGCCACAAGGCGGGCATCTTGACCGACGAGAACACGGGCATCCCGCTGTCGAAGCTGGGCAGCATCGAGTTCATAGAGGCCCTGGTCGAGAAGATATCGCTCAGGGAGGGCTTTGGGGACATCCTGGCTCACGGCTTGGAGAGAGCAGCCGATATGGTGGGAAAGGGGTCCAGGGAGTTGATAACCGACTACGTGTCGAAGGCCGGATACGGGTCGGAGTACTGTCCCAGAATGTACATTGTGTCGAGCCTCCTGTATGCCGTGGAGCCGAGGCTGCCCATCCACCAGGTGCACGAGCTCGGCGTGCCTTTGTTCTCCTGGCTGGCGTGGGTCGGCAAGACGGAGGGGGCCTATCTATCGAGTGAGGTCTTCCGCAAGGTCGCAAAACGTTTCTGGGGCAGCGAGCTTGCCGCAGATTTCTCGACCTATGAGGGCAAGGCCCTGGCAACCGTGAAGATCCAGGACCGCGAGTGTGCTAAGGAGAGTCTCATTCTCTGCGACTGGATGTGGCCCATCACGCACGTGAAGCACTCGGACGATCACATGGGCGACCCCACTCTCGAAAGCAGGATCCTCTCCGCTGTGACCGGAAGCGACGTGGACGAGGAAGGGCTCTACCGTATCGGTGAGAGGGTTTTCAACCTGCAGAGGGCGATTCTGTCCAGGGAAGGACACGTGGGCAGGGAGGCTGATGTTCTTCCTGAGCCCTTCTACAGCAGGCCTCTCAGATGGTCCGTCCAGGACGCCGAATGCCTCGCGCCGGGCAAGGATGGCGAAACGATCTCAAGGAAGGGCGCGGTCGTGGACAGGGAACAGTTCGAGCGGATGAAGGACGAGTACTACGAGCTCAGGGGCTGGGACGTTGCCACCGGGCTCCAGAACAAAGCCAAGCTTGGGGAACTGGGGCTTGGTGAGGTTGCTGGCGATCTGGGGAACAGAGGACTTGCTGTGTAGTCATCCCCGAGACGGCTCGCCCGACATCGGGGATGACTGTGTCAAGTGCCGTTATGGTTGCCCGCTGCCTACGGGCTTGCGTTGTGCATCTGGTGGTATCTCAGCACAGCGGTCGCGACATTCATGCCTGACTGTGTCGCTTGCTGGGTGCCGACGCCGTAGCCGCCAGCATCGCAGCCGACGAAGAACAGCCCCCGAACCGGGGCCTTGATCGAAGGCTTTTTGCCGCCGCCCTGCCCCACCGTCTGCCCCAGGCCGATGCACTCGCCACCCTGGCCCGGCAGCACCTGGTCGCGCGTCAGCGCCTGGACGTGGTTCGACGAGTAGTATTCCTTGGACTCGATGTGCTTCGGCAAGTCGGGGAAGGCTTTGAACATGATCTCGTCGCACTTGTCCCACCACAGCTTCTTCTCTCTGGTCGTCATCTGTGGATCGGCGGGTCCCCAGACCGCGGCCAGGACCACCTGCTTGCCCTTCGGTGCGGCACCCGGGTCGTAGTTGGAGGGGACTTCGTACAGAACACCGATGTCCTCCGGCATGTCGCCCGCCGCGGCCTTTAGGAATCTCTCCATACTCCAGGCGCTGTCGGCGGAGATTATATTGCCAAAGGGGGACTTGATCACTTCTTTGTTCAGGAAGTAGCGGACGCCTGGCAGTCCGCACGAGGGGACCAGGTCCTTCACGTAGTTCACATAGCCCAGGTCGAAGTGCTCCGGCCCGACGAGCTTGAGCACGGTGGGCTGGATGCCCGCGTTGCTCACCACGATGGGGGCCTGGAAGCGGCCCTTGTCGGTGATAACGCCGGTCACACGGCCTTGCTCAACGGCTATCTTCTCGACGCGGGCTCGCGTGACCACCTTGCCGCCGTTCTCCTCAACGGCATCGGCGAAGGTCTCGGCCACGCGGCCGATACCGCCCTTGCAGAAGAGCCCGCCGCTACGCAGGAAGATCATCTGGAGGGTCTTTACTCCCTCCGAGGCGGCGACTGCGTCCGCGGGGGCGACAAAGCAAGGGTCAGCAATTGTGCTGACGAGGAAGCTGTAGGCTGCCTTGGGCAGATTGTAGCGGCTCAGAAATTCGTCGAAAGTGATATCATCCAGCGTGTCGATGGCCTCCGGCGCCATCAGCGTTATCTCCGTCAGGGCGTTCAGGGCGGCGATCCGTTCCTCCTCGTTGATCTCCAGCCAGTCGAAGATCACGTTGGGGTCCATGACCGAGTCAGCCGGCATATTGGGCATCGGCATGTACTTCCCCCTGGAGTTCTTGAACATCGTCCCCCCGTTGGGGTCCGGTGCCACCAGCTCGACCCTGTCCTCCATCCCCAATTCCTTCAGGACAGCTTCGAACATGTTATCCTGGATTGGCGCGGCGATAACTACCCACGCCGTATAGGTAAAGCCCTTCTTGGATATGGCCATAGCCTTGCCGCCCGCCTTGGCGTTCTTCTCAAGGAGCAGCACCTTGAGCCCGCGCTTCGCCAGCAGGGCGGCGCAGGAACTTCCTCCGAATCCGGCTCCGACTATGATGACGTCATACTGAGCTGCCATTTCCCCCTCCTTGAGTTGGGTTTCGGTCTGCTATTGTGTCTTCCTCGGGAACCACTCTCTGATTCTCTTTGTTGCCAGGCGTATCTCTGCAACCAGCGAGTCGGGCTCTTCCTTCCCCGGCTCCTCCCAGGGCTTTCCGAGGCCTTGGTCGGTGGCTATGATCTTGTAGCAGTTGTAGGCCTGGCTGGCGCTGGCCTCACCGCCGAGATGCCAGAAGCCACCCGTGCAGTACAGGTTCTTGACGGGCGTCCTGTGGTTGGCGAGCTCGGGGGTCGGCCGGTTGTCGTACCGCTGCGACAACGTCATGTCTATGCCGGCGAAGTTGCCGTGGGGGGCGAGGTTCTTCATTCTGACGTGGTCGTAGGGGCTGTTGGTGTCGATCCCGATGAGATTGTCCAACGTCATGTTGGGGGCATGTTTCTGCCAGACGGTCAGCATATCCTCGGCATACTTCTTCTTCAGCTCCAGCCACTCCTTCTCGGGAAGATCGCTGGCCCGCGGGCCCTGCATCTCGTTCTGGGCGACATGTTTCCCCGGCGGCGCAAAGGCGGGGTCGACGAGGCTGTGACATCCTACGACGGGGTTGTAGTCCTCGAGAGGCGGCAGCATGCCCAGCGCGGCCCACTTGCACTCCCTGGCGATGTGCTCCGGGCTTGCGCTTTCCGCGAGGCCCAGCCACATGGTCTCGTGGATGTCCGGATTGAATTCTTCGGCCCTGTACTTTGGGGCTTCGTTCAGCGCGAAGCTGTACCACATAAGGTTGCCGACATTGGATGTCGACAGATTGTCGACGCGGCGTGATATCTTCTCGCCCATGACGTCTCTGCCCACGATATCAACCAGTTGCCAGGCACTCAGTCCGGCGCTCACCACGAGCTTCCGCGCGGCGACCTCGGTCCCGTCGGCCAGGCGGATGCCGGTGGCCGTTCCGTTCTCCATAAGGACCTTTGTCACCTCGGCGTGGGTGAAGAACTTGCAGCCCTCCTGCACCAGGATCTGGTGGCAGGCGTGAGCTATCTGATGTGTGCCCCCTCTGGCAAAGGATATGGCGGGCAGCGTCCCGCACATCCCGAGGGTCTCTCCACCCTGCTGCGGGTCGTTGACGTTGCGACAGCCTGAGACGATGAATCTGGCTATGCAGTACTGCAGCTCCTCGCTGTCGAACCACTCCCGCACAGCCCGGATGGGGGTAGATGCCAGAACCATAGCATCAGGGTCGAACCCGGCCTCGAGCGCCAGCGGGTAGACAGCGATCTGTCTCTCAAGGTGCGCCGGGTCAAGCCTTCCCTCGGCCGGGTTGAAGATCATATCTATGTTCACACGGAGGAACTCATCGCTCTGGGCTACCTTCGAGAGCTTCAGCCACTTCTCAGCATCTCTCTCCGAGAACCGGGCGATCTCCTTCGCGGTGCGCTCCTGAGTCGGGTCAACCTTCTCGCTGTAGATGGCCAGGCACGTGTTGTTGTTCAGGAACGCCGCGCCGTCGCTGCACAGGTGCTGGTCTATCTGTCCGCCATAGTCCCAGAAATCGGGGAAGTCCCGCCACAGGGGCGCGAAGTACCAGGGCAGCATCATGTTAGCATGGGTGTTGCCCCGGAAGCCGGGGGCGGACAGCTCCTCAGTGGCCAGGCCGCCGCCGATCTCGTGTCGCCTCTCAAACACCCCGACGCTCATGCCGGCGTACTTGGTCAAATACATCGCCAGCATCAAGGCCTTGCAGCCTCCTCCGGCTATCACTGCGTCAAACGTCAGGTCTGCCATCGAATCCTCCTCGAGAGATCGTTTGCCCTAATCAACGGACAACTGCTTTGGCGCTGCCCTTCATTTCCCAGTACAGCCCACCGTCATATCAACGGTGGGCTGTGTCTTCATTGCGAACGGGGCGTTGTCTATTCCAGGTATGTCTTGATGTAGCGCTCCATCGCCGGCGTTGGCTTCCACCACTTCGTCGCGCCCAGGTCCTCGGCTACCTTGTTAGCGCCGATATAGCCCGGGCCGCCGAGCACCATCCCTCCCGGATAGACCGAGGCGCCGCATACGTACAGTCCCTCAATCGGCGTATTCGTGCTGGAACAGTCCTGGTTGGGGCGGAAGCAGCCCAGCTGAATCGGCTTGTAGTCGCCGTGCTTGATGCTCCCGCGGCGCATGTTCGGAAAACGCAGCTCAATCCCCACTGGCGTTTCCTGCGTGGTCCTCATGATGTTGTCCCGGGTCATGTTCGGGGCCACCTTCTGCCACTTGGCCAGTATCTTCTCCTCCAGTTCCTTGCCTCTGCTGTCCCAGCCGCCCTCGATTTCGTACGGGGCATGTATCTGGAAGAAGGAGACGTACCCACCGTACGGAGAATGGACAAGGTGTGGATCGAACTTGCTCTCACAGGTGGCGTGGCCGCCAAAGTTGTCGCCGATCTTGCCCGACACCACGTTGTCCCAGTGTGCCAGGATCTGGTCCATGCCCTCGAATCCCACGATGTTCATGAACGCGTCGTTGACCCACGGGTCATCGGTGGTATATTGTGGCGGCTCCTTGGTGACAACATGGAGCGTGTAATAGCTCCACTTGTCGTATTTCCAGCCCTCCACCGACTCCTTCAGATCCGCCGGCACGTTCTCAGCTCCGACGAGGTCGAGGAATGTCGTATGTGGATCGAGCGTGGACATGATCGCTTTTCCGCGGAGGGTGCGGCCCTCGGCTATCTCAACGCCGACGGCGCGGCCGCTCTCCATGATGATGTTGGTCACCTCAGCGGCGTCAACGATACATCCGCCGTTGCTGACAATCTCTCTCGCCAGCGCGCCGGCGAACTTGTGTGACCCTCCGTCGCAGTAGCACTTGTTCGCGCCCCGCTGGAGCATGAGAGCGACAAACATGCCTATGCCTGTCTCCCTGGGGTCCAGCCCCCACATGCAGCTGGTGTAGAGCAGGAGAGCCCGGACTCTGTCGTTCTCGAAGTTGCTGGTGATGATCTCCAGGGGGCTCTGCTCCACGAGCTCCAGCATCTCCTGGCCGACTTTGGTGCGCTGCATGGCCATGCTGATGTCCAGGGGGGACATTGGGGGAATGTAAGTGGCAGGCCCCATAATGTCATCCACGATCCTTCGCCATTTTCGGTTCAGCTTGCCGAATGCCACGGCATCCTTGAACGAGAACTTGGTGATGGAGTCTTTCGTGTCCTCAGCCATCCGCGCCAGGAGCAGCGACTTGCCGTCCTCGAAGACCATGCCGGTCTGGGCGTTGGGCTTGGTCCACATCAGAGCATGGCGGTCCATGTCGAAGTCCTTGATCACGGGCATGTAGTCGACCATCATGTGATAGACGGCATGCATGTTGGAGTGGTAGCCGGGGAACATGACCTCCTCCGTGGCGAGGCCTCCTCCGATCTCATAGCGGCGTTCCACTACGGCCACTTTCAGCCCGGCCTTAGCCAGATAGGCTCCCGCGATCAGGCCGTTGGGGCCTGCTCCTATAACGATGACATCCCATTCACTCTCGTCTGGGAACTCGTCGAATATCTTGCCAATCAACGGATCCATAGTACTGGTCCTCCTTCTCAGCGTGGTGTCGCAGATATCTTGCCCTGCTGTGGGATGTACCATGGGGACGGGTACCACCACTTGCCGGGCTCGACGAGGCCGTCCTCGATCAGGATGTGCATCAGGTTGTAGGGGATTGCCATCAGGGCCAGGCCCCCGGGATGGCAGGATGTCTGATTGCAGAGGTAGAGCCCTTCGATGGGGGTACGGTATCGGGCCAGTTCGGGCACGGGGCGATTCTCTCCCCACTGGTCGTCGCAGTGGCGGGTACCGCACCAGGTGCCGCCGATGAGGCCTGTATTCCGAAACTCCGATTCGTAGGGCGTGTTTGCCATGTGAACAATCAGGTTGTCATCGTCGAGGTTCTCAATCACCTGGCTGAATGCCTTGCGCATGTAGGCGTTTGTCTCTTCTTTCTTCTTGTCGATGGCATCGGGGCCCATCCCGAGGTACTCCGGCGGAGGGACCAGAACGTAATAGGGCGATTCCAGATATGTCCCTGGGATAGTACACTGCGGGTCTGTCTCGCGGAACCTCGCGCTCTGAGTCGCGATCCACATAAGCCTTTCGGGAGGCACGGTAGGATCGCCTTTCCGGCCGTCAACGTCGGCAACGTGCTCATAGTAGATCTCGCGCGAGTCGCAGGGGTACGGTCCGCCGACCTCCCCCGGATTCTCCATGCCCGGCACCTTGTACTTATCGCGCGGCCGAAGTGGCTCGCGGGTGAGGAGGTGGGACACCCAGATGCTGCCTCCCTTGAGGCTGATGTCATCCACTTTCTTCCTGAGGCTGGCGCCCACGTGCTGCGGTCCCACCAGTTTCTGAAAAGTCTGCTTGACATCGACGTCGCTGACCACCGCCTTGGTAGCCCATATCCTCTTCTCGTCAGTGGTGGCAGTCTCCCTCAATCGCACTCCGACGGCACGGCCGTCCTCGATAATGATCTCATCGACGGGACAGCAGGTGCGCACCACAGCGCCGTGGGCTATTGCGCAGCGTATGATGGAGTGGAAGTACCCGTGCATTCCACCGCGAGGAACGCTGATCCCGCTGTACATCGTGAGAGTTATGTCGCAGCCCAGGGCCGGGATGGCAACGCCCTCCCAGTGGCCAGCTGCCCCTGAGTACCAGGCCACTACTGCGTGCATGACCTTGAACGGCTCGGTCTCGAGGTGCTCATCCATCAGGTCAAACATGGTCATGTCGAGCAGCTCTTCGGTCCAGACGTCGGGCTGGCGCTGCTTGTATATCTGCATGTAGGGGATGTTTTCGGCAGTCACCTCCACCTCCGGGGGGTGAGGCGGGGTCCAGAATATGGAGCGCAAGAGATCTTTGATGAACGGGGGATCGCCGAGCATGCCGGCCAGCTTGGCGAAGCCCATCGCGTCCTTGTCGGTGATCGGGGCCATGCCCTCTGTGGTGGGCACGCCTCTGGTCTTCTGATCAGCGAGATTCTCTGACTGGGGGCTCCAGTCCATGCGGAAGCCGTACTTGTGTAGTTCGAGCTGCTCGAATCCGGGTGCTGGCCCCGCGTACATATACATGGCGTGAGGCGTGAGGCGCAACCCGGGGATGGGTTCCACGTTCTCGCACGCTCCTCCGGCCTCGGGCCTCTCCTCCAGCACGCAGACGGTGGCACCGGACTTGGCCAGATAGGCCGCCAGCGCCACGCCGTTTGGTCCGCCTCCCACGATTACAAAATCGTACCTTTCGTCCTTGCGCATTCGTTCCTCCCTTGCTGCGGTACCTTCCTATCGAATGGCCCGTGCAGTCGCTACGAGAGCCGTCCTCGCCGCATCCAGCCGGGGAACACACAGGCAAACCCGTCTGTGTGGGTGCATGCTGAACGACTTTGTGTTGCAGAGGCCGGACCTTGTCAGTCGATTCATTTGAGCAGCGACTCTTGGCCTTGTCCGGTTCAACCTGGCCCTGAGTCGGACTCGGGAACGCAACGCTGTCGCCGCGCGACAGCACGCGTCGCAGGTCGAAACCTCAAGGTGTTGTCTATACTACCGGCTTGGGAAGCGATGTCAAGAAGGGGCGCCCTATTATTGTGGCAGGTGCTGGCACGGTCGGACGTACCAAGGCAACCCCATACCGCATGGTGATGCCCGGCAGCGAAAAAACTGCTTCCAGCTTTAGCTGGAAGCAGTTTTGGAGCGCCTCGGGGCTTGAGACGGCTGGTTCAGTCGAGGTATGTCTTCGTGAACTTCTCCATCTCCGGCGTAGGCTTCCACCACTTGGTGGCACCCAGGTCCTCGG
>JAZFSU010000129.1:0-5034 GCA_036446335.1 Dehalococcoidia bacterium
CTTTGTTGTTATTCCCCACCGCCATAGCTAGCGGGTGGGTCTGCCGGCGGCGGGATCTCGCCGATATCCGGGGCCAAAAGGGGGTCTCTCTCCCCACCGCGCTCCTACGGCCCCATGACCTTGAAGCGCGAGGCGTTGGGCCGCGCTGGCGTGTAGAGCGTCCGAACGCGGACGCGGTTGTTATGGCTGATCTCCTTGAGTTTGCGTTTGAACTGAGAGAGTCGACGGGAGCCCTCGAACTGGTAGCCTCTGGCTACTTGCTTGCCTCCCACGTTCGCTGTGTTGATCGTCTCGGCTGCGTACTCGGTGAGCGCGTAGCCGCCAGCGCCCAGCAGGATCGTCTCGTCGTGTGTCGGGGAGAACGACGCCAGCTGGCAGGTCCAGGTCGCTGTAGCGTCGACGACGGTGTCGCCCACGGTCGTCGGCCATGTGGGTTCACCAGCCCCCGATGTGCCAGCAGCCGTACACTCGTAGCGGTATCCGTTCTGAGTCACCGGCACAACGTAGTCGCCAACCGAGTAGCCCGTCGTACCAGCCCAGTCGCCGTCGTCGGGAGCCAAGTGCGGGATGCCGTAGTAGATGTAGCAGTTGTCTCCGTTGGCCGCTGAGTCCATCAACAGGGTCAGTACATCGCCAAACGAGGCGAACTGCACGTACTCCTTGGGCCACTGGTCTATGGGGAACTCTACGGCATAGAACCGGACTCTCGGGTGCAACGCTGAAATGTCGATCTCGCGGCTGTCGCTGACTGTCGCCTTCGTAACCTTCGTCTCGACGGGTATTACCAGGGAGAAGTCGGAGACCGCGTGCTTGATGTGCCGCTCCAGAATAGTGTCAGTCCATAGCACGTCCGACGCATCCTTGAGGTCGAGTCTCAAGTCCTCCACCAATGTCTCCAGTGTCGCCATACGCTTTGCCTCCTGCTTTGGTAGCCCCCCGGGAACGGGTCGACCAATCCCGTTTCCCGAGGGGCGGGAACAAGGGGACGTTAGATGTTCGACCTGCCGAGTTGGATGATGAGGATTACGCTTACCTCGTCAACCGCGTCGTTGATCGTTCCTCCAGTCATTTCGATGGACGCGCCTACCACGTCGTCCTTGTCGATGTTGTGTTCACCATTGGCAAAGGTGGCAGTTGCCTTCGTTGCGCCGATGGCGATGGCGCAAGACGCCTCCTGTTCGGTTCCTCCGATGGTGAGGTCAGTTACCAGATCGGGGTTCGAGCCTGCCGGTGTGGTTTCGATCTGGCTGATGATTGCCCGAAGGCAACCGTCCTGCGGCATGACAAAGTTCTGGTGGTAGGGGCCTGGAACGATGTCGAGGTCTACAGGGGTCGCCGTGGTCAGATTGCCGCTCTGGTCGAGAAAGTATTGGACTGCAATCAGTCCTGAAATTTGGTCTGACATTGTGCGGGTCTCCTTTCTGTTTTACCGTTCCTCGGTAAGTTGCTCTAGTCCTTGACGCCGATCAGGGCCGCAAGCTCGACCGCCGAGAAAGCGGCCATCGAGCAGTACCACTTGAGCCGCGTCCTGGTGGCGTCCTTGGTCTCCAGTTGGCCGACTCTCTCCACTTGCATGAGCCCAGGTCCCGATAGGCCACAAACGCTGTTCTCGCCGAAGCGAAGGGCGTAGACCACGCTGCACGCCGCGCCGGTGGTCGACGTCTCCTTGCTGGCCGATACCGTGTGCGTGTCGAGAATCCAGTCGCTTATGCCGATGGGGATGTCGTCGTAGAGGTCGACCTGCTGCCCGAGTTGGCCGCTGCCCACGGTCAAGTTCGTGCCGGCTGCCCTGGCGAGGGCCTTGATCTTGCGCCGGGTGCGCTTGCTCATAAGCAGGAGGTCGGGCTTCCCCCCCTGCACCGTGTCGATCAATTCGTCGATGTGGGCTAGTGTAAGGGTGACTCCTGCCGCGCCCTTGACGACGACTTGGCTTCCTGGTGTGGTGAGGTCGATGAGCTTCCTGATCCCGTCCCACTGTTTCGGGTACGTGGTGTTGTCGCCGTAGATGAACTTCTCCTCGAACTCCCACGCTAGGGCTCGCGCCTTGAGCGATATGACAGCGGCCTCGATGTCCTGCTCGTTCATGCGCGTCGACCGGATGAAGTTGTCGACGTCTGCGTCGCCACCCAGTATCTTGAGTACGGCGGTGGCCTGATCGAACGTCGGGGCGTCCTCTGCCCATGTGTCGCCGACGTCGTACCAGTCCGCAGTCGGGGGCGCGTTGACGCGGTTGTACGCCAGCCCGTTGCCGACGATCTCGATGAACGGCAGGTATTGAAGTACGTGGCTGTCCTTGATCGTCTCGGCTATGACACCCTTCAACATGATGTCAGACGAGAGCTTGGCTGCCTGTGCTAGCAGTAGGGCCATGATGTGTTACCTCCTTTCAGTCTTTAGAGCGTGTGCAATCAGGGCCTCGCCTGATAGGCCTTCCAGGCTCGCGGGCTGACGGCCCGGCGCTCCCGCCGGCACCTGGATGGCCTGGGCCTCGGCCTGTAGCTGGGACCTGATATTGGATGTGATGCTGCGTGCTTTCTCCAGGGACGCGTCGATCTCCTCGAGGGTCTGCCCGTGGATGAGTTCCTCGGGCACGCCGGGTGCGCTGGAGAGGACCGCGGCGCGGTACTTGGCCACGGCCTCGTTCAGGGACTCCTTGAGAGCGGCGAGCTCGGAGTCTTTGAAGGCGACTCTCTCCTCGAGTTGGGTTGTTCGGGTTTGCGGATCGTCAGTCGCGCCGTGGCCTGTCCCATCGCTGCTCTGCACTTCAGCATCTCTTGCCTCGTCTTGGGCCTGCTCGGTCATGCTTCACCTCCTTTCGTTTGGGTCAACGGTACCGTTGCAACGCAGATAGTAGAACATGCGTGCTAATCATGTCAATGGGGAAATGTCGCACGCGCGATACGGGCCTTCAAGTGCTCGCTTACAACTTGACAAACGGGCAGGTGTTGACGTAGTGTACTATCACCATGGAGACGGTTCTGTCCCAGGTGAGGCGGGTGAAATGACCTTCTTGCTGCTGGCTCTGGTCGGTTATTCCATCGGGAGTATTCCCAGCTCGTACCTCGCCATGCGCTCCTATACCGGCAAGGACATCCGCAAGCTGGGCACGGGGGACGCGACAGCGACGGCCGTCGCGAAGCACGCGGGTAAACGCCCCGCCGCCCTCGCTATGTTGGCCGAGTTCACCAAGGCCGCTGTCCTTATTCTCATTGCTCAAGTCTGGGTGGGCGAGCCCTGGGCCGGCCTCGTCATCCTCACCGCCGGCGTCCTGGGATCCAGTTGGAGCATCTGGCTGAAGGGGGGTGGCGGCCAGGGTCAGAGCATGATGTGCGTAGGCCTTCTGATGCTGAGCCCCATCGCGCTGCTCATCGCGGGGGCTTTCTATCTGGTTCCGTTGGTGATCACGAGGCGCCATCATCTGAGCGATTACGTCTTCCGCTTCTCGTTCCCAGTGGTGCTGTGGGCGTGGAACGGTTCCTGGGAGTGGGGAGTTGTCGGGGCTTTGCTTGTGGCTCCCCCTGTGATCAAGCAGTGGAGACATGGTGATGATGCGCTCGATGCCAGGCAGGCCATAGAGATCGGTCACGACGGTATCGGAGCCGGAGCCTAGTCTATGCTCTATCAGCAAATCATCCTCCTTATTCTGATCGCGGTTCTGGTCAATCTTCTGCTCAACCTCAGGTCTCTCAAGAGAGCCGAGGATGACGGGGAGTCGCCCGAACCGTCGCCCCTGATCTCTGTGCTCATTCCGGCACGGAACGAGGAGGCGAACATAGGGGCTTGCCTTGACTCGTTGCTTCGGCAGGACCATCCCAACTTTGAAATCATTGTCCTGGACGATAGTTCGCGGGATCGCACGGCGGCCATAGTGGCGCAGTTTGCTGCCGAGGATCCAAGGGTCCGGCTGCTGCACGGCCAGCCGCTGCCACACGGGTGGGCGGGCAAGCCGTTTGCCTGTCACCAGTTGGCTCAAGAGGCCAAAGGTTCCTGGCTGCTGTTCACTGACGCTGACACTGTCCATGCCCCATTCGGCCTACGCTATGTACTCAACACGGCAATTCGCTCGCGAGCCGCGCTGATCTCCGGGTTTCCTCATCAGCGAACTCCGTCGATCTGGCACAAGATGGCAATGCCTCTTTTCTTCTACTTCTTGCTCCTGTGCTCGGTACCATTCTGGTGGTTGGAGCACTCCCGGCGGCCGCTTGCCTCCGTGGCCATTGGGCAGTTCCTGTTTTTCTCGGCCGAGGAATATCGAAACATCGGCGGGCATGTGGCAGTGAAGTCGCGCCTGACGGAGGACGTCTGGCTCGGTCGAGAGATGGCGCGCCATGGGCACAAGCAGCTTACCCTCGACCTATCACCGCTGGTATCGTGCCAGATGTACACGGAGTTTGACACCATGTGGCAGGGCATCATCAGATGGCTCTACTCGGTGGCCTCAGTCTCCACGGCGGCCCTGTTTGGGATCATGATCGTTGCCTTCCTGCTGTTTCTGGCGCCCTTCCTGTGGTTGGCTCACGGCTTGCTGCTTTCGGAGCCTGGCTTTGGCTGGCAGGTGCTCGTTCTCCTGCAGGTGGTCATCGTCCTGCTCGCGCGCTATCTGGCGGGCCGCCGCTTCTCACAACCGACCTTATCCACGATCATGCATCCTTTTGGCATCAGCTTCGTGCTGGTGGCAGGCCTATGCGCGATCTACCGGCGTTTGAGGGGCACCGGCGTCGAGTGGAAGGAACGGGTGTACGATCCAACTTCCCACGTGAGCTGACGGGCCGCCAGGTCTTCAGGTCAGCCAGCCTCATCTGGCCCCACATCCCGAGCTAGTCTCCCTTGTTGATCTCCACGCTGCTCAAACCCTCTATGTGTTCCCCCTCACCAAACCTCTCCCTTGATGGGAGAGGTTTGGTGAGGGGGAGCGCGTGGAGCCCGCCCGAGGCCCCAGTACCATATTCCTAGCTGTGATAGCCCGAAATGTTCATTGTTCACAGGTGGGGGCGTATGCTACCGTATGCTAGAGATTGCCTATGTTTGTGCAGA
>JAZFSU010000130.1:0-6339 GCA_036446335.1 Dehalococcoidia bacterium
ACGGCATCGGAGTCTGCGATTGTGGATAGGAGCGGAGAACCTCAACTGAACGGGCCATCGTTCAGGTCCAATTCGAGAGTCTGGCCATGGTTCATGGTGACCCGGCCGATGTTTCTGTTGGGGTCTGTAGCTCTGGCCATACTTGGCACATCCATAGCGTGGTGGGACGGGTCCTTCAACCTCAGCTATGCCATTCTGGCCTTTCTTGGCCTTCTGCTGTGGCACACAAGTGCGCATGTCCTCAATGAGTACTCGGACTTCAGGAGCGGCATAGATGCAAGGACGCGAAGAACGCCCTTCAGTGGGGGCAGCGGTGTCTTGCCAGCGGGTCTTCTCTCGTCCCGATCGGTCCTACACCTTGGCCTGCTGCTGTTCGCCCTGGCGATCCCGATTTGGACATACTTCATTGTGGTGAAGGGACTGCTGTTGCTCCCTCTCCTTCTTGCTGGTGGACTATGCGTATTTCTGTATACACCCATCCTGACGAAACAACGCCTGGCCGAGGTCTCATCGAGCATAGGCATAGGGATGTTGCCTATACTCGCCTTCTACTTCGTCCAGACTGGCGGCTATACGGTGGAGGTAGGTCTGGTGGCCGTCGCCTCGGGACTGCTGCTGTTCGACGTACACCTGCTGGCCGAATTCCCTGACGTAGAGGCAGACGTGGTGGGAGGCAGGAAGACCCTACCGATCACTCTGAGCAGAAACGGGGCGAGCTATGTCTACGTGGCCGCTGGTCTTGCTTTCTACGCCTGGATCGCGACCTGGGCGGCCACGGGACTTATGCCACGGACCGTCCTCTTCACGTTGATGACATTACCGATCTATCTGCTGACAGTGAGGGGTGCCTTCAACTACCGCGATCAAAAGACGTTTGTCGCAACCCTGTGGACCGGGGCAGTTGTCTACTTCCTAAGCATGGCGCTGCTCGCACTGGGTTACATTATTGCCGGCCAGGGGAATTGACCATCTTGTAGGCCATCTTTCGCGGGCGTAAAGGAGACCAGTGCGGCGTTCGATCGACCATGCGGCCATCTCGGGTGACAGTCCGGTTGTCACCATAGGGGGGACCAAGAAAGCATGGCGCGGAACTTGAAGCTGTACGCATCGTGCCACGTTCTGCAGGTACGGAATCAGGGATAGGGAGGGACAACATGTCGGAACAGAAGGCTCATGACAATCTCAAGACGAGGGTGGTGATACTGGGGACTGGTTCCGCCGGGATCAGCGTCGCCCTTGGGCTGAAGAGATCCGCCGCCAAAATGCGTGGGGTGGAAGTCACACTGGTGGATCAGAAGAACTACCACCCGATTCTGCCCCTCTCGTATCAGGTGGTCACCGGAAGCGTTGCGCCCAGTCATATCTCTGTGCCGATACGCAAGATGCTCGGACGGCCCGGGAAGGCCGGAGCGATCAGGTTCAGGCAGGGACATATCCAAGCCGTGGACATGGAGAAGAAGACGGTAGTAACGGACGCGGGCGACATCGGGTGGGATTACCTGGTGGTGGCTCTGGGCAGCACCACCAACTTCTTCGGGATGTCCGACGTCGAAAGCATAGCATTGCCATTCCGTTCCGTGAAGGATGGGATAGAGATTCATAATCGCATCATAGAGAACTACGAGGCGGCCATGGCAGTAGAAAGCGAGCAGCGACAACGCGAACTTCTCACTTTCGTGGTTATTGGCGGTGGTCCGACCGGCGTTGAGTTGTCAGCTCAGATACGGGAGTTCACCGACAAGGTATTGGCCAAGTGGTACCCGGCGGTGGCGCCGCTGACCAGAGTGGTACTCGTGGAAGCGCAGAACGCTGTCTTGGCCACCATGAAACCTCGTACCCAGAAACTGGCTGCCGCCAAGATGCAGGCCCGTGGGGTCGAACTGAAGCTGGGAATACGGATCACCAAAGCTTGGCCGGGAGGCGTTCAAACGTCGGACGGCGACACTATTCCCGCGGGCACCGTCATCTGGACCGCGGGAATCAAGCCCGTGCCAGAGGTCGCAGCTATGCCATTCGAGAAGGCGAAGGATGGCCGGATTCTTGTCAATGAGCACCTTCAAGTGCCTGGCTTGGAGCGAGTCTATGCTCTCGGGGACTGCACCTTTCTTGAGCAGCGAAACGGATCGGGGCCCTATCCTCCTAGCTTCCAGGTGGCCTTTCGTCAGGGCAGAGTATGCGCGAGGAATATCACGAAAGCGATCAAAGGAAAGCCGCAAGGTCGCTACGGTTCCAGATTCCTGGGACAGGTCTACTATGTGGACCGGAATGTGGCAGTGGCCGAGTTGTTCGGCCTTGTGTTCGATGGCTATGTAGCTGGAGTGATACGGCGAGCGCTTTTTGTCGCTATGCTCGTATCATATGGTGGGTTTCTCTCAGGATTCAGGACCAAGCTCAGCGCTGCTGTCGATTGGACTTTCTCCTACTTCTACAACCGCAATACGGCTCGGATTGAATAGGCGGGTGGCAGATACTACTGGAGAAAGGGGCCAAGTGGATTCACCCAGCCCGCTGTAAGCCTTTCGAAGCCGAACTATTGGCTAAGCTACTTTGAGATGACAAGCAAGCAGACAGTCAGCTGAGACAGGCATTGGCCGAGTTGCAGCGGTCCAGCGACGAACTGAAGCAGTTTGCCCACGTGGAATCACACGATCTCCAGGAGCCTCTCCATCGGAAGTTATTCTAGGTCGAGTTGCTGGCCTATTCCCGAGTGAGAAGCCGCTGGATGTCATCGAGTCGAGCGCCTTGCTTTGCCTCACGCCAGTTGCCCGCGGCGTGTATCATACCACATGAGTCATCTGGGACAAGAAGCGGCAGCATTGACGGATGACTGGGAACGGCACATAATCCCCGCAACGAGCCAGCGCCCAGCAAGAGAAAGGAGTAAAGGATGCGCAAGCTTCTACGGATCAATCTTTCCAGCGGTGCAATAATCGAAGAGGATATCCCCGAGAAGATAGCTGAAGCCTATGTAGGAGGACGTGGCTTTTGCGCCAAGTACCTCTATGATGAGGTTCCTCCAGGTACGGATCCCCTGAGCCCGGAGAACAAGCTGCTGCTGGCGACAGGGCCAATGTCGGGAACGAGCGCTCAGTCGTTCTCCAAGTGGATCGCTGTCGCCAAGAGCCCGCTTACCGGCACCTTCAGTCGCAGCGTCGGGGGAGGCGATTTTGGAGCCTGGCTCAAGTGGGCAGGCTTTGAGCTCATGATTCTCGAGGGCAAGGCAGCCAAGCCGGTTTATCTGCGTATCGCGGACGGCAAGTTCGAGATCCGCGACGCTGCCGCGATCTGGGGGAAGACAACCAGCGAAGCTCAGGGATATCTCAAGAAGACGCACGGAGGAAGGGCCCGTACGGCCTGCGTGGGGCCTGCAGCGGAAAGACTGGTCCGCTATGCTCCAATCATCAGCGATCGCCGCGCTGCCGGCCGAGGCGGCATGGGAACCGTAATGGCGTCCAAGAACCTCAAGGCTATTGTGATAGAGGCTGATCGGACGGAAACCCTGGCAAACCCGGAGGAGGTCAAGAGGCTGGTCCAGCAGCAGATCAAAGGCTACAAAGAAACCATGGAAGGGGTGGTATTCGACGTATTTCGAGAACACGGGACCGTGCAGGGCCTGGACTGGTTCTACTCGATGTGGGGATCCATTGCGATGAAGAACCACCGTTTCGCGGAGCTGGAGGGCTGGAGCGAGAATATCGGGATGTGGCCATACGCTGAGATCACGGAGGAGCACGTCGGATGCTACAGTTGCATGATCAAGTGTGGAAAGGTCAGGAGGGTACCCAGCGGTCCGTACGCAGGGGTCAGCAGCGAGGGGCCACAACTGGAGACTGCCTGGGCTTTCAGTGGACCAACAGGATGCACCAACCGGGACGCGACAGTAGTCGCAAGTCACCGGTGCGACGAGCTGGGGCTGGATACCATAAGCACCGGCAATACCATCGGCTTTGCCTATGAGCTGTTCGAAAAGGGCATCCTGACCACAAAGGACACAGACGGCCTGGTTCTCAACTACGGAGACCACGAGCCCATGCTCGAACTCATTGAGAGGATAGCCCGCCGTGAGGGGATAGGCGACATACTTGCCGAGGGAACGAAGAGAGCAGCCAGCCACATCGGCAAGGGCGCCGAGGAATTCGCCATGCACGTCAAGGGCCTGGAGATTCCGGGCTATGATCCGCGAGCCAGGAAAGCTATGGGCATGAACTGGGCCCTGGGCAACATGGGCGCAAACCACAACTACGGTTGGCCCCAGCAGGAGATATTGGACCCGAAACCTCGCCCCCTGGACCCTGTCGCTGACGAGGGACAGGGGGACATTCTAAAATGGAATCATGATCAAACGGCTGCTCTCGAATTGGCTGTCACCTGCTATTTCCCATCTCACCATTTGCAGTTCTTCGATCTGGGGCTCGTTGCAAAGATGCTTGAAGCAGCTTTGGGTGTGCCCAAGTTTGGGAGCGAAGACTACCTGTGGTATGTGGGAGACAAGGTATACAATTTAGAGCGATGTTTCAACATCCGGGAGGGCTTCGACAGGAAGGACGACACACTTCCCAAGAGATTCCTGACCGAGCCCCTGAAGGGCGGAATCCGGGATGGCGAGATGATCAGAAAGCCGGATGCCATCCTGGACCAATACTACGATGTCAGGGGATGGGACCGCAATGGCATTCCTACCAGGGAAACGCTTGCCAGACTGGGCCTGGAGGAACTGGATAGCGACATTGCCAAGTTCCGGCAACAGAGCTAGGCACGAGATCGCACCTGAATCCTGACCTGCGCCCGGCTACCGTACCCCCTCAAGAGCTGGACTTGCTGGTATTGTTCTTGATGCTTGATAATCGATCCGCTGCCGCGACTGTCGAAAGACGAAGGATGTTGCGCTGGATGCCCTGTCTGCTGCTTCATATCATTGGACGTGCCTCTGTAATACCTTCGTCGCCTTCATTTCTGGAACACAAGACCCCGCGACCCGCAAACCGGCCCGCTTGGACCACCGGATCGACGTGATTCTACCCGCCGCTCGCCCGGGAATTCCTTCCCACCCCAATGACCAGCCCCCCATGCCAATCTGAACACGATCCCGTCGTGCCCACCCGGCGCGAATATGTGAAGTACGAACGTCCATCAGCGGGTGCAAATGTGGGATTTGCGCATACCACCCTGTGACCCGCCTCCTTGACCATCTTCTGCACCGGATTGACCGATCGGGCGATTGATGCGCCGTGCCGCCGAGAGCATAATCGAGTTCGGGATCCCAGAAGGGGGCGGAAGCGGCCCCCAAGAAGCGCGCCAAGAGATTCCCAGTGGATCAGGGCGCTACTCCCAAGGAAATGAGAGAGGAGGTGACTCAAAGAGATGAAACGGATTGCGATGCTCGTGTTGCCTGTCATGCTGGTCGTCGTCCTGATTCTCGGGGCTTCGACGGCAATGGCCGCCAAACCGGGCAGGTCAACCGGTAATGATGTGATCGCGAGAAGCAACGGATTCCCGAGCGGAGCGCACTTCAATCTGAACATCCACGGGAAGAACGACAGCTTCACCTGCGACTCATCACCGGGCGGAGGTTCGGTGTTCGTCGATGAATACGGGCCGGCAACGATACAATACGTCTCGAACAAGAAGTCATCCGTGACGGAGCTCAAGGTTCTCGACCCGTGCGCCGTCGACGGCGGGACAGCGAAAGTCCAGCTGCCACACGAGCAGCAAGGCTACTACGTCTTCGCCAGAATCCTGGCCAAACCGAACAACGGGTCCAGCAGCACCGGGAGTTCCATTATCCTGTACCAGAACGAGGTGGCACAGGCGTGCAACGACCCCGGAGACCCTGATTTCGGGGATCTGACTGAATGCCCCGATGACTCGCTCCTGGCATTGGGCCTGATCGTCGGCACGAATATGTATACTGCCGAGCCGGAGCAGTACGTGAGGTTTGACCCTGGGGCAACCAAAGCGAGAGGCAAGTCCAAGGCAACGGACATCACTCGCCTGTTCACTTTCTCGGGTTGGGTGGTCGATGAGAGGCTGGACGTGAACGAGAACGGAGTGATAGACGAAGGGGATGTGCCTGCGGACGCGTACAATACCATCCCCGAGACGCAGCCATACGACGCCGACGGGAACCTCATCATTGATGTAGAGGAGTGGCTGACCTTCCAGTCGGAGCAGGACCCGCCGATGGCCTGGTACTTTGACGAAGAGTGGATCTTCAACATCGCGGATCTGGTGGTCACGGAGCAGGGCCTTGTCAACGACGGCACAAAGCTGCTGCAGATACGGTTCTATCCCGTGGCAACGACCGAATTCACGCCGTAGCCGATGCACAGTACGCTACGG
>JAZFSU010000131.1:0-6955 GCA_036446335.1 Dehalococcoidia bacterium
AGCCAAAAGATCTTGAACCGAGGGGGCTGAGCTTCTGAGCAACGGTTCCCTCAGAGAGTTGTTGCCAAGGCCGGGGCCCGTTCGTACATTCAGGAGGGTCGATTTCCGAACCTCGGTGAGCGGCCCGGCGGGAAGGTCGAACTAAGGGAGGCAAATATGACAACTACTACGTAGCGGGACAGAGCTAGGCCTAGATTGAAAGGGGGGCACTGATCATGCATCCAGGATATATCGTTCTCATAGCTGTGGTGGCGCTAATGTCGCTGGTCTCGAGTGTCAGAATAGTGAGGCAGTACGAGCGCGGGGTCGTGCTTCGCTTCGGCAAGTTGGCCGGGGTGAGGGAGCCGGGATTCAACATCATTGCGCCTTTCCTCTTCGACCGGATGACCAATGTAAGCCTGCGGATACAGACCATGGTGCTGGAACCTCAGGAGGTCATCACCAAGGACAACGTCACCGTCAAAGTGGATGCCGTTGTTTACTTCATGGTGATAGACCCGGTGAAGGCCATCATCAATGTCGAGGACTACAGGCAAGCGATTGCTCAGCTCGCACTGACGACGCTCAGAAGCGTGCTGGGTCAGTCGGAGTTGGACGAACTGCTTGCCCATCGTGACGAGATCAACCGCAGGCTGGGTGAGATCATTGATGAGCAGAGTGAAGAGCCATGGGGAGTAAGGGCGACGCTCGTGGAGGTAAAAGACGTTCTGCTTCCGGATTCGATGCAGCGAGCGATGGCGAGGCAGGCTGAGGCGGAGAGAGAGAAGCGGGCGAAGATAATTCACGCCCAGGGCGAGCGGGAGGCGGCGAAGGCGCTGGCGGAAGCGGCTGAGATCATTCAGACCCAGCCGGCGGCATTGCAGTTGCGCTATCTGCAGACACTGGTTGAGATGGCCGGTGAGAAGAACGCCACAGTCATCCCCATCACCATGGACATCATCAACGCGCTGAAGGGTGGCCAGAAATAGGTCTCTGTCAACCAAAGGCTAAGTCGCAGTCACGAGACCGTTTTCGTTCCCGGCGGGAAGAGAGGGGGGAGCTGTGTCCGAGCAAAACAACGTGACAAGGCGAGGGTTCATCAAGAAGTCGGCCGGCGCGATGGGTGTGGTGGCTTTTCTGGCGTCGCCGATTGCGCCGGTGCTGAGCCGAGCGGGAGCATCGGGGAGCCCTGCTCCAGCGGCTCATGACAACAACGGGAAGACTCGCGCTTGGTGTATGGTCATTGACCTGAAGAAGTGTGAGGGGTGCGTGACCATTGGCACCGCGCCTCAGTGCACGCAGGCGTGTATTCAGTCGCATTACGTGCCCAAAGGACAACAGTGGATTCAGGTATATGAAGCAGATCTGCCCGGTGGCGGTTCTTTCTTCCTCCCCGTCCCCTGCTTCCAGTGCGAGAACGCTCCGTGCGTCAACGTCTGCCCTGTGGGCGCGACCTACCACTCGGAGGATGGCATCGTCCTCATTGACCACGGCCGCTGCATCGGATGCCGCCTGTGTATGGCCGCGTGCCCCTATCAGCGCCGTTTCTTCAACTGGGGCACCCCGGAGCTGCCTCCCGAGGCCGCGTCAGCGGAGTACTCGCCGGACTATCCGGTTCCGGCCGTGAGAGGAACAGTCATCAAATGCATGTTTTGCCGGCACTTTCTCTATAGGGGGCAGTTGCCGGCATGTGTCACCGGATGTCCGATGAGGGCGATCTACATGGGTGACCTCAACGAGAACATTGTCTCGAATGGGTCGGAGATCGTGGAGTTGAACAAGTTTCTCGACGAAAACGATGCTTTTCGCTACAAGGAGGAGTTGGGCACGCAGCCACGTGTATTTTATCTGCCCGGCCATGGACAGGCATTCGGCAGGAAGCCTGACGATCCTCGTGAGTTCAAGCCACCTGTATGGACATGGGGAGGAGAGGGCAACGATCGCAGAATCGGCGTATGGCCCTGGGGGAAAAAGTAGTAAATGAGAACCAGCGGACCCGAAAGCTATCGTGAGCGCCTGGAGCGGGTTGTCTTCAGTTCGATGTCGAATACCTCTATGGGGTTCTACGTCTTTGTGTTGTTCCTGCTCGCAGTTATTGCGTGGGCCCTCTACGCCTACTTTGTGCAGCTCAGGTATGGCCTCATCGCGACCGGAACCCGTGATGTGGTCATCTGGGGGCTGTACATATCCAATTTCGTCTTCTTCATCGGCATAAGTTACGCAGGCACCCTGGTCTCAGCTGTGCTGAGGCTCACCAATGCTGGCTGGCGCACGCCGGTCACACGCCTCGCCGAGGTCATCGCGGTGGTTGCTCTTCTGATCGGAGCGATATTGCCCATCATCGATCTTGGGCGTCCGGATCGAGTTTACAACATGTTCCTGTTCGGACGCTTCCAGTCGCCGCTTCTCTGGGATATCACCGCTATCATGACCTATATGGCGGGAGGCGTCATCTATCTGTATCTGTCGCTGATTCCTGATCTGGCCCTGATGCGTGACCGATTGGGACGGGAGGCTTCCGGCTTGAAGGGGCGAGTGCTCAGTGTGCTCTCCGTCGGCTGGCTGAACTTGCCAGAGCAACGCCATCGCCTCGAGCGGGCCATGAGCATCATGGCGGTCCTGATACTCCCCCTCGCCGTATCGGTGCATACGGTCGTTGCCTTCATCTTTTCCATGACGTTGCGCCCTGGTTGGGACAGCACTATCTACGGAATATACTTCGTCGTCGGCGCTATCTTCTCAGGAACTGCTGTGCTCCTTGTCACGATGGCCGTGCTCCGCAGGGTCTACCACCTCGAGGAGTACTTCACCGAGAAGCATTTTCGCTATCTCAGCTATTTGCTGCTGACCTTGCTTCTTTCGTATCTCTACCTCACTTTCACGGAGTATCTGACGCCTGCATACAAGCTAGCGGGTGAGGAGAAACACCTCTTGGAACTCGTGTTGCTGGGCAGCAATGCCATTTGGTTTTGGCTCTTCATGTTCGGAGGGCTTGCAGTTCCGGCCTTGCTTATCATTTTCGCCCGGGTGCGACCCATACCTATGATCGTTACCGCCTCCGCGTTGGTGGCTGTTGGGATGGGGATAAAGAGATTCATTATCGTTGTCCCTACACTGCAAGTCCCACTGATGCCTTTCGAGTTCGGGACCTATTCTCCGACATGGGTCGAACTGTCAGTTACGGCCGGGCTCGTTGCGGCGTTTGTTCTCCTTATGGCTCTCTCCGTCAAGGTGTTCCCCATCATCTCTATCTGGGAAGTGGCGGAGGAGGAGGAAAAAGAGGCGCTGTCCCGTTCGGAAGAGGGGTAATGGCATGATGAAGTTCAAGCTGTTCGTCATCGTTTCGCTCGTCGCTTTTCTTGTGGCGATGTCAATCGTCGCCGTGAGCGCCCAGGGAGAGTCGTCCCCTGAGGTTCCCGATCCCTACGCAGGGCTGGAGAACCCGTTCTCGTGGGCCGACTCAGCGGTGCAGGAGAAAGGTTCGGTAGTGTACCGGCAGTCCTGCCTCGGCTGCCACGGTGTTGATGGCAGCAACTTGAGTGGCTCTGATTTCAGTGCTGAGGCTTATCCGGAACGCCTCGAAGAGAACTCTTCGCTCCTTTTCTGGATCTTGACCGAAGGGAGCTTCGAGCGAGGCATGCCTCCGTACAAGTCGAGTCTATCTGACGAGCAGCGCTGGCAAGTCCTCACTTACGCGTGGTCTCTCGGTGGTCCGGGGGCAGGAGGGCCGCCGCCCGATGAACGTCCGGTGGAACGCGGAAACGTCACTTTCACGCTGATAGCTCCCGCTGAGGCTCAGTCGGGAGAACTGCTGAAACTGACTGCTGTGCTCGAAGACAATCAGACCGGGCCGATCGAAAACGCCAGGGTGAAGTTTTACCTCAAGATCGAGTTCTTCGCCAGCGGAATGATGGAGATCGGGGAGGCAACCACGAACGAGCAAGGCGTGGCAGTTCTTGAGTATGTCCCGCGTGTGGCCGGTGACGTCGCGCTGGTTGCCCAGCATGAAAGCGGTGAGACCGTCCTGGCTGAGGCCGGAGCCGCCATCTCTCTGACGGAGAGCGATACGCCTTTCTATGTGACGGAAGCGGGCATCCATCTCCCTGCTCCGGGAGAAGAAGTGTTCATAGGCCCTGAATCAGCGCGCAAGGTGGGGGAGGACGGCAAAGCTCCGATGACTGCATTCCGGCTTCCCGGAGGCATACTCTCGTGGCTTCTGCTGCTTGTGGTCGTTATTATGGGGATCTGGTCTGCCTATTCCCTGGTGATGTATCAGGTGTTGCGCATTGCGATGCTCGGGAATCCGTCAGACCGGGAAAGCAGACTTGTGCCGGCTCTGGCCATGATAGGCGCGATAGGGGCCGGTATCTTGCTGACGCTCATGATCCTGACGGGGCCTGACAGCCACCTGCACCTGCGCTAGAGGTCGAAGAGGACAGGATAGAATCTCCTCGCTCGAGCCCTGATCCTACGCCACCTTGCCGGACTTTAGCCAGGCCGCCATGTCCTTGGCGTGGTAGGTGATAAGGAGGTCGGCTCCCGCTCTCTTGAGGGAAGTGAGCACCTCTGCTGCACACGCGGCCTCGTCCAGCCAACCTTTCTGTGAGGCTGCCTTCACCATTGCAAACTCGCCACTGACGTTGTACGCGGCCACCGGGAGGCGAAACCGCCGACGAACCTTGGCAATGATGTCCAGATAGGCGAGGGCGGGCTTGACCATGACGATGTCCGCTCCTTCCCCAACGTCCAGTTCCACCTCGCGCAGAGCCTCGCGCGTATTTGCCGGGTCAAGCTGATAGGAGCGGCGATCGCCGAAGTGAGGGGCGGAGTCAGCCGCCTCTCGAAATGGCCCGTAGAAGGCTGAGGCATACTTCGCTGCATATGACATGATGATTGTCTCCTGGAAGCCAGTGGCGTCCAGTTCGCTCCGGATGGCAGCCACTCGACCGTCCATCATGTCGGATGGAGCCACCATGTCGGCCCCGGCTTGGGCGTGTGACAGGGCAGTCCGGGCTATCAGTTCCAGTGTCCGGTCATTGTCAACGTATCCATCCACCACCACTCCGCACTGTCCGTGGTCCATGTACTGGCAGAGGCAAACGTCAGTGATGACGACCAGCTCCGGGACGGCCTTCTTGATCTCTCTGACCGCCTTCTGGACTATCCCCTGGTTATTATCATATGCGCTTGAGCCTGCGTCGTCCTTCTTCTCAGGCAGCCCGAAGAGCAGAACAGCTGGTATGCCCAGCTCGGCCACGCTCTCGGCTTCCTTGGCTATGAGGTCAGGGGACCAGTGGTAATTGCCGGGCAAAGAGGAAATCTCCTTCTGGACTCCCTGCCCCGGCACCGCGAAAAGCGGGTAGATCAAATCCGCCGTGTGCACCCTGGTTTCTCGAACCATGTCTCTGAGCGTCTCAGTCCGGCGAAGCCGGCGCAACCTGAGCTGAGGAAATGAAGCCACTACGAAGCCTCCTTGGCCCTGTGACAATGACTGGTCATGGCTTGCCCCGAGCGATCATGTGCACTTCGTCCATGTATCCGCAGTGGCTCTAGCCCCGACTCAGCACTTGAGCGTCACTCCGCAAAGTATTTCGGACGGCGTTTCAGAAATTCCCTGGTGCTGGTAAGCAGGATGTAGTTGTCCAGTCCGGTCTCCTCGGATATCGAACGCGCGACAGAACGTGCCTCTTCGTCGGTCCGACCGTGGACCATAGTGTAGATGTTGTAGGGCCACTCGGGTGCGGTCTGCCTCTCGTAGCAGTGGCTCACCTGGCGATAGCCAGCCATGATCTTCCCCACGCGGGGTGCATCATGGGGACTGACTATCCAGCAGCACATGGCGTTTGCCACAAAGCCAGCCCGCCTATGATTGATTCGAGCTCCGTAGCGCCTCATGATGCCGCGCTGCATGAGCGCTTCAGCCCCTTGCAGGAACTCGCCGGTTTTCAGGCCGACCCTCTCGGCCATCTCGTCGAAAGGATTCCGAATCAGTGGAAGGTCTTGCTGCAATTCCTGCACGAGAGCTCTGTCGGCATCGCTCAGCTCGGCCGATTCACCTTTGCGGGGGCTCGCAGCCCTACCACCGTCGTTCGAGCCATTGTCCTTGCCGTCCATGTCGAAGAAGACGTTGATCTTGAACACCTGGAGAGCCGGCAGTGACAGCGTGAGCCGGGCCCCGGCCTTGTCCCCCATCTTGGCAGCGATAGCCTCCAGATCAGAGTCTTTGGTGTCAGTCAGTGTAAACCACAGATTGAGGTGATGGTCCCTGAGGTAGTTGTGACTTACACCGGGATTTCGGTTGATGAGAGTAGCTGCCTTTTCCACTCGCTCATCATCGAGGCTCATCGCCACCAGCGTGCTGTGGTAGCCGAGCGTGGCAGCCTCGAAGACCGCGCTGAAGGAGCGGATGATGTTGTTCTCCAGGAGACGGCCCACTCGCGCGAGTACTTCATCCCCAGTAATCCCCAGTTTGTTGCCCAGTGCAACGTAGGGTTCCTGCTCGAGCGGAAACTCCGATTGTACCAAGTTCAGCAGTCTGTTGTCGATGGAATCCAGCGACATGAATATCTCCTCGTGGGCGATGGAGGCACTGTGACTCCTCCATTGCTCTCCGGACTTCCTGCGATCGTGCTCATGAAGCCCGCGCAAATAACTGTACAACATTTTTGGCGGAGGAAGCAAATTGCCCAAGTCCTGTCTTGCTGACCTTGAGAAGGTCTGCGGTCACGGACAGGACAAGAAATGGTGTTTGCCTCTCCACAACTTGTGCTTCGAGACGCTCCCAGCTACCGCCCTCCTACTCCGGCAAGGCCATCCGTCAGTCGATGAACCCAGGGGTGTGACAAATGGAGCAGTCAGCACGCTTTTCGAGCTTGTGCGGAATAGTGGGCACGCCGCCCGCAGCGACGTCATGGCAGAGAGCACACATGACATCAGTTCGATCGTCATGTGTTGCCGGCAGTACCCCCACCAGTTT